>JAJRUA010000244.1 GCA_024278035.1 Planctomycetota bacterium
CTAGGATCGATGAGTACGCTGACTTGGACGAAGCACGCCCCGAGTGTTTTCAAGTACATTGAAACCTTCTGCAATTCAATTCGACTTCACCAGACGCTCGATTACCTCTCGCCCAACGATTACGAAGCCGTAAACGCTCCGGCATTAGCAACGTGATTTTTCGGTCCCGACTCTGTCCGAAAGTGGTGGGATACCGCACTCCGATCTGAAATTCCGAGGTAATCACCTCGAACCGCTCCTCTTCCCACATGGTGACCAATTGATGGGGAGGGCCGCCACGCTTAAGAACTGCGGCGACAAGAACATTTGGTATCCAGAACGATCCGCAAAGGAGCCTACCTACTTCCCGGGTTCTTGCTTCCGGCGACCAGCTCTCACGGCAGCGATGGCTTCGTCAATAATCTCATCCAGCTCTTCACCTTCGATGTCCTGCGTGTTTTCTTTCACTTCCCGAACCGTGTCGAAGAAGATATTGCGGCTCAGCGCTTGGTTGACGTAGGCCTCAACGTTCATCGATCCATCCCGTCCGGCAAGCATGGCTTCCAGTTCACGGTAAGTTGTATCGGCGATGTTGGCGCTTTGAGGCATAACTCCATCCTAGGCAACAAAAAGAGGGGAAGTCAATCTCTTCGTTGGGTGCCACTGTCTCAGAGTACGCTATCACTCCGTTTCCCCTAAAAACGATTAAAGCGACCCTGCCGCCTTTGCCGATAGGACCGATGGCGTGCGTACGCGCCGTTTGCTAGCAGGGGGGCCTGCTTGACGAATCTTACATTGGTTCATGTCGCCCCGCCCCTATCTACTGCTGCTGGTCCTTTGCTCGATTGCCCTGCTGGCGACCGGGTGCCACCTCGTGTTGCCCGAGGTGTCGCATCAACCGTACGTGCATAATCCGTTCCCTCAGTTCAGCAAGGTAGCGGTGCTACCGTTCTTTAATCAGAGCAGCGAGCCGACCGTCGATGGTCGGCAGTTTGCGCTCGCTTACTATGCTGAGCTGCAAGAGATACGCGGCTTTGAAGTTGTGCCGTTCGGCGTGACCGAGGCGATGGCTCGTGACTTGAAGACCGATCTCTCGAATCCGGATTCGCGACGACAGCTCGCCAGTGCGCTGGGCGTTGATGTGCTGGTCGTCGGTTCGGTGACGGACTTCTCGCCCTATTACCCGCCAAGATGCGGCATGAGAGTCGATTGGTACGCCGCGAACGCCGGGTTCCATGAGATTCCTGCCGGTTATGGATTGCCCTGGGGCACGCCGCAGGAAGAGTTCATCGATCCGAACATTACGTTCGATGCGGAGATGGCGCTCGCCCGAGAACAGATGGCAACGCAATCGCCCGATGTCTCGGCCGCTATGCCAGCGATGCAGGAAGTGATAACACCCAACCAGCCACCTATCGAGCCAATCGATATCCACCACCTGCGCGAGCCGGCGCCGCATCGAATTGAAGAAATCGAAGCGGCGGATCCGTTCGATGAACCAATCGATCCGGGTGCCGAATCTTTGCCGGCGCCGTCTGCTGCCAGCACCCCAATGGAAAAAACTATCAAGCAGGTTGCCTTCACGGCACCGATCGACGAGACACGTTCCGTGTCGCCCGAAGGGCTTACAACCGCGCCGACCGGCGATGGTGGTGCTTTCGTTGTAGACGGAGGTTTGCCCGCGGGTTGGCCCGATGCGCGTGGTTTTATGCCGCCTGGACCGGTCGCCCAACGACCGCTAGCGAAGCCACACAACGGTCCGGTTATGTCGCACACGCGGATTTTCCGAGGGTCCGACACCGATTTCACTTCGGCGCTTGCCAGTTATGTCGGTTTTCAGGACGATGCGCGCTTCGGTGGTTGGGAGTCTTACCTCGACCGAAGCGACGACTTTATCCGCTTCTGCTGTCACTTGCATCTGACAGAAATGCTCTCCGCACGAGGTGGCGGAGGAGAAACGCGAGTGGTGCGACGATGGTCCGATGGCCGATAGACCGTCGGTAGGGCGAGAAGATTCGCAAGGCTAAAGCCGAGAGATTGTCAACGGATGACACGTTTTCGTTTTTGCCAGTTTGGTGCAAGCACTTTTAGAAATGCAGCGCCGCGACCTCGCCCTTCCCCCGCCGCCCCCCATCCCCGCTCGCTGCCGCACGGAGGCCCAACGCTGTGATCGACCCAGAAAAAAAGACCCCTGAACAAGGGTGCCCGGAAGGAGATGTCAACGTCCTCGCTCTCGTCAAGGGGAAAGAACGTTATCTCTATTTGTTCGAGGATTCGCAACAGGCCGAGGCGCTGCGCACCCTTGGTCGCCACGCATCGAACCCTGAATTGAGCTTCACTTGGTACGACGCCGCCGTGCTCAGCAAACGGATTCGTAAAGAGGCGAAGAAGCAAGAGCTGTTCTCCTCGCGCATCACGCAACGAGCTGCGTTGCCGAAGAGTCAGGAATTGGAGTAAGGGAAGAAGCGGTCAGCGATTAGCTACGGAACCGAAGGCGGAAACGTAAGAAAGCTGAACGCTGATAGCTGATAGAGCTGATAGCTGACCGCCGCCAATCGCCTGAGTCACTGGCTCAAAGCGGCCCACGGTTCCCACTCCCAAGGCCCCCACTCATGCGCCGCCAAACGGGCCAGTTCCTTCGTCATCTGGATCACGAACGCGATGCCTCGGAGCATACGATCAAGGCGTATCGAGAGGACTTGGCGGCGCTGGCCGATTATTTGGCAGACGAGGATGGCCGTACGCCGGAGCCGAAGGCGATTACCACGAACGACCTGCGTGGTTACTCCGCCGCCCTGGCCGAAGCGGGTTACGCGAAATCATCGATTGCCCGCCGCCTAGCGTCGGTTCGCAGCTTTTTTCGATTTGGCCAGCGCGAAGGGTGGGCTACGGCGAACCCGGCTGCCGCGCTGCGAAATCCTCGCAAATCGCAAAAACTGCCGCATTTTTTGACCGACGATGAAGTCGCTCGGCTTCTCTCGACACCACCCGCCGACACCCCACTGGGCCGACGGGACCGAGCAATTCTCGAAACGCTCTACTCCGCCGGCTTGCGCGTAAGCGAATTGGTCGGTGCCAACGATGGCGATCTCGACCCGGATGAGGGCATTTTGCGAGTCCGAGGCAAAGGCCGCAAGGAACGCCTCTCGCCTATCGGTTCCTACGCTTTGCACGCCATTGGAGCGTGGCTGGCCGACCGCCAACTTGCCGCGAACGAAGCCACCGGCGAAGACGCACCGCTCTTCACCAACCGCTTCGGGCGTCGTTTGACCACCCGCAGCATCGCCCGAATGCTGGAAAAGCATATTAAGGTCGCCGGCCTCGACCTACGCACGAGCCCTCACACCTTGCGACATAGTTTTGCCACGCATCTGCTCGACCGTGGTGCCGACATTCGCAGCGTGCAGGAGCTACTCGGCCACGCGAGCCTCGTCACGACCCAAATCTACACACACGTTAGCACCCGTAATCTGAGGGCAGCCTATGAAAAGGCCCATCCTCGGGCAGGGTAATAGGTTCCCGCAACTCAATCTTGCCAGTCCTCTTCCGGCATGATTCGACACATGAATTCATCGAACAGAGGGACTGTAAAGGCTGTGTCACCATGACTGGGGCTCCAAACCATACCCTTCGCAATTAGCTTGCTCCTTGTTGGTCCGAGCGACGAGACTTCGCGGTCCAAGACGTTTGCGATATCGCCCGAGCGATGGGGACCAGGCCCAAGTTCTGCCATAGCTCGCAGGTATCTTTTTTCCGAGGGAGTTAATCGGTCAAATCGCACTCTGAAAAAACTTTCGTCCAGGGCCGCGATTGCAATTTCCGAAGCTCTCTCAACATCTACCAGTTGAATTGGCGATTCGTCGGCCGTGTCCCAAACATGTTTGCCCCACTCTTGTAAAAAATAGGGATACCCTTGTGTCTCGTCAATGATTCTTTGTAGCGCGTCGTTTTCAAAATCGATGTTATGTTCGGCTGCGGGTTTAGTGATAGCATCTTTCGCTGCCTCGTCCGTTAGGCGACCAATCAAAGGGAAATCAAAGAGCCGTTCCGCATAGGACTTTGCGGCTCCCATTCGTCCCCGCAGTTGAGGTAGCCCGGCCCCTACAAGAATCACTGGCAGCCGTTGTTGGGCGATGCGATGCAATGCCGTTATAAGAGCTTCAAGTTCCGCTTCGGCAACGTACTGCAGCTCGTCTACGAAAAAAGCCAAGGCTGTGTCGGCTGCTTTGGCAGCTTCGCCCGAGGCTTCAAGAAGGGCTTGAAGGTCTTGCTCCAGGTCACCATTGTCAGCCAGTCCTGGTTCGGGATCGTAGTCGAAGCCAACCTCGATGTCTTTGTACTTCACGCTGAGTGCCTTCACAAAACCGGCGAGGCCTCGGAGAGCCCGAATCGCCAAATCATGAGCACTTTCTTTACGCGACAATCGAAGCATCGCCTGTCGAAGTTGTGGGGCCAAAATCGCAGGAAGAGACCGCCTTTCGGGAGCTTCGACACGCATGGTGTAGATACCCTTCGCCTCAGCACCGTTACAAATTTGGTTCAGCAAGACGGTTTTGCCGACACCGCGAAGGCCAACCATCAAGAGGCTTTTATTGGGTAAACCGCGGCAAATCCGTTCCAGAGCAATACGCGAGGTTTCAAGCAGATCATCTCGCCCGGCCAGTTTGGGAGGCGGGGTTCCAGCACCAGGTGCATAGGGATTTAGTACGGGGTCCATGACGGCTATCCTACCATATCTACTGAAGTTAGCAAAGTTATCAAATAATGATAACTTTACTAACTTCAGTATAATTACCCGGCGGAGAGCAATCGGTAGAGCCTGTACAGCTTCTTCTTGTTTTTCCAGCCGCTTCTTGGGATTGTGACGATTCTCTTACCCGCTGCCTCCCTTCGCGTTGCACTTTTTTGACATATGGGCCCTGTGACGTAGGTATTTAGCGACATTCCTTTCGTCGCTCTCCTGCCTACGGCCCCGCCTTATGTCCAGCCCATCGCCTAACACGACTCCACTCAACGGCAACTTGCTCTTGGTGGATGACGATTTTCATGTCCTCGAATCGATGGCCGACTGGCTGCGCGACCAGGGGCTTGGGGTGGATACCACGACCAGCTATGCCGAGGCGCTTGAATTGCTCACCAGCAAGTCGTACGACCTGCTGCTGGCCGATATTCGTTTGCAAGATGGTGATGGGTTCGATCTGCTCGAGCAGTCCTTACGCCGTCGCCCTGAGACACAGGTGATTCTCATCACCGGCTACGGAACGGCCGACTCGGCAATCGACGCCATTCGAGCCGGTGCGTTCGATTACCTCACCAAGCCACTTATCGACGATGAGCTATTGATGGCCATCGAACGGGCCCTCACACAACGCAAGGTGCTGGCAGAGAATACGGACCTCAAGCAAAAGCTCGACCGCAAGCATGGCATGAGCCACATCGTGGGCTCTTCGCCGAAGATGGCCCGTGTTTTCGACGTGATCGAAAGCGTCGCTGAAACGCGGGCGACCGTCCTGCTCACGGGCGAAAGCGGCACCGGCAAAAGCCTCATCGCCCGGGCAATTCATACTCGTAGCGACCGTCGGGGTGGTCCCTTTGTCGAAGTGGCGTGCGGTGCCTTGCCAGAAAACTTGCTCGAAAGCGAACTCTTTGGGCATGTTGCGGGCGCGTTCACCGGAGCCATCGCGAACAAAATAGGAAAGTTCCTGCAAGCGGACGGTGGCACGATCTTTCTCGACGAAATCGGTACAGCCACACCAGCAATGCAGGTCAAGCTCTTGCGTGTTTTGCAAGAACTTGCCTTTGAAGCGGTCGGTGGCACGGAGACGCACAAGGTCGATGTCCGCGTTGTCTTGGCCACGAACGAAGACCTTGCCAAGAACGTTGCCGAGGGCTCTTTCAGGCAAGACCTCTTCTACCGAATCAATGTCATCCAGATCGAACTGCCCGCTCTACGCGGCCGAGCGGGCGATGTCCCTCTCTTGGCACAGAAATTCCTGGAAGAGGTCCGGGAAGATGCCAACCGACCGCAAGTGGTCGGCTTTACGGACGAAGCGCTCACAGCACTCCAGCGTTACCACTGGCCAGGCAATGTGCGTGAGTTGCAGAACATCGTCGAACGGGCCGTACTGCTCGGCAAGAGCGATACGATTCAAGTTTATGATTTGTCACCCGAACTGCGTGTCGCCACAGGCCCCCTGCCAGGAAGCACCGGCTACGCAGGCCAAACGCTCAAAGAAGCGCTCGAAGGCCCCGAGCGGCGGATCATTCTCGAAGTGCTTGAGCAAAGCGACTGGAACCGCAACGTCACAGCAGATCAACTCGGTATCAACCGTACGACGCTCTACAAGAAGATGAAACGTCTGGGACTCGAAGAGCGCGCCGTCGCCCGCGATGCGTGAAGGTACGCACCTTGATTCTTTATTGGATCGAAGTCGCAAAGCAATCCCTAATTAGCCCTACTGTTCTTTCACTCGTCGAGTGGCTCGATTTCTAGTGGCTTCTCATTTTCGCCGCTTGGTTCGATTCGTGACTCGATATTCGGATGAGGTGGCTCGACGTGCTTCATGTCGTGCGCCGTGTAAACGTGTTCCAGAAGCGTTCCTTCGGACGTCGTGATTTGGTAACGAACGCCCCCTTCATGTTCATCCCAAAGGACTTCGCGGATGTGCCCCGTGTGAGTTTCATTCAATAACCCGTGCGGCAAGATTTCAACAAGATCGCCAACGTCGAACCCTTCGTAACGTGATTCGACCCACATCGCGTAACGGACACGGAGCCGTCGGTCGCCATAGCTAATCCGTGAATAGCCATCGGCGTGGCCGTCGCGTCGCCAAATTCGCTGGCTAGGGATCAGCTTGCGGGCGAGCGCGATGTCGTCGGGATGAATCCAAGCGTCTCCCTCCTCGGGCCACCAGGGATAATGCCCGTACTTGGGGTCCGTTGCGATCGGCTGAAGTGGGGGAAGTGGCTCGCTCATACCGGTATTATACCGATTACACGGCTTATGTGTCACACGGATCGTCATGATCTGGGCAGTAATGCCCGTAGGGCAGGGTAGAATAAAGAGGTTCCCCTCCCCCACTTTTGGGGGAGGGGCTAGGGGAGGGGGCTGAACCATCGCACTGGGTTCAAACAACCCCTCCCCTGACCCCTCCCCTAAAAAGGGGAGGGGGACTTCCCCACCAAGTTTCGGATTGTCCTTACCCGCTACCATTTCACGTCATGCGTACCGACCAATTCTTCACCCACCACGGCATCACGACCAACCCCTTCTCTGAAGAAGACGCGCTGACCGATCAGGTCTTCAAGTCGCGGTGTGTCAATATCCGTCACCCGGCATGGGACAAAGTCTACGGCGATCCGACCGACCCGGCGACATCGCTCGTCTTCGGAGAGAAAGGTTCTGGCAAAACGGCCATGCGATTGCAGATTGCCGAAGCAATCGAGAAACATAACGCAGCAGCCAAGAAGGACGAACGCATTTGGGTTGTCAATTACGACGACTTCAACCCTTTTTTAGACCACTTTGCGGATCGCCTCTCAGCGCGGAAACAACGGGACCCTAGCCGGGTACTTGCCGAGTGGAAGCTGTGGGACCACATGGACGGCATCCTCTCGATTGCCGTCACGGACTTGGTCGATCGTTTGCTAGGTGTCGATACGTCGCGCGGACCGAAGGCCAACCACGTGAACCTGACTAACGCTCGCAAGAAATTAGACACCGCACAAAAGCGTGACCTGTTGGTGCTGGCCGCTTGTTACGATAACTCAACGGCTCAGCCGCTCAACGACCGGTGGCGTCGCCTGCGGCGCGTGCTTCGGTTCAGCCGATTGCAGTCCAAAAAATGGTTCGCAATGGGGCTGTTAATCACGATCGCCATAACGGGTGCCATTGGCTATTTTCAGGCATGGGATTGGATCAGCAATCCGTGGCCCTACGTCGGCATCGCCCTCGGTTGGCTCCCATGGTTCTATAAATGGTGCGACCGAAAGTGGCGAGGGTTTGGCATTCGTCGGCATTTGCGCGTTCTGCGTCGCGACTCGGGTGTGCTTAGTCGCCTGCTGATGCGATTCCGAGACCACGACCTCGATAATCAGCCTCTGCCCAACCATGACCGAACCGATGATCGGTACGAAATGCTTGCCAAGCTGCAAGGCGTGCTTCGGTCGCTCGGATCAAAAGGCATGATCGTCTTGGTCGATCGAGTGGATGAGCCCCACCTGCTGGGAGGCCATGTCAAACATATGCGAGATTTCGTTTGGCCCCTGCTCGATAACAAGTTTCTCAAACAGCCGGGAATTGGGATCAAGCTGCTGCTCCCCTCCGAGTTGCATGACTACATCAGCCGCGAGGATCGCGATTTTCACCAGCGTACTCGGATCGATAAACAAAACGTCATCCCGTCGCTTGACTGGACGGGCGAAGCCCTTGGCGACTTAGCCAACGCGCGCCTTACGGCGTGCGCTACCGAGAAAATGGCTCCCACTTTACGTGGCTTGATTGATCCTGACGTGCGCGACCAAAGACTGACCGAAACGCTTCGTCAACTCCGCACTCCGCGCCACATGTTCAAGTTCTTATTTCGGCTCGTCTCAACGCACTGCAATTCGCACGTCGAGTCGGCCCCCATTTGGCAGATTTCGCCCGAGACGTTCGAGGCCGTCCTAGCCGTCTACAGCCATGAGCAAGCCACCGTGGATCGCGGTCTTTCTGCCTAGTAGCTCGCCCAAAACAAGGGACAGGCACCTCGCCCTTTTTCAAAGCGCTGTTAGAAGATGTTGATCTTCGAGAAATTGTGCTCCAGGTTATAGGTACCGTTGTGGCGGAAGGCAAAGTTCGCGAGCGGTTGCCAACGGTTGTTGGGATCACGAGCTTCCAAAGTCGCACGATAGACCTTGGTTTCATCTTTTTCACACGCTTCTTCTATTGCGGAAACAATCTTGCCCGTTTCTTCGGTTTCCATGGGGCTGACGAAAGTGTAATTGCAGCAAGTGCTTGCATAAGGTCCCAGAGTGGGTTGCGACGCCAAATGGCACTCTTCGGTTGAGCTATGCAAGGAGGGGCACTCGTATTCCCAATCCAGCACGAGGTCTTGCTGTTGATTGTCGATCGAAATGCGTACACGCAGGTCGTTGAGGGCTTTGTTTTGGGCACCCGTGTTCATAAAAGTTATCATCAAATAGAGCCTTACCGAACGATAGTTCTCATCGTTAATTTGGTAATTGAGTGGCTCGACTCGGTACGCTCGAATGGGTGAAACAACGATTTTACCTCTCTTGAATTGCGCTAGATAGGCAGAGACTAAAGCAACGACCGTGCTGAAGATGGACAAAATAACGGCGAATTTTTCCATGACCTTCTTTTCGTAAAGGAGTGGGCTCTCGAAATTTATTGAGAGAGTTCTTGTGGGTTACTTGTTTCGTCGCCGCCTGCGAACGGCGTCCCTTGTAACAGAAGGATGCTTAATAAAACAAGTCCGCCCTCGCATCCAAAAAACGTGCCCCTACCTTTAGTTTCGCCTCCCTAAACGAGCATCAAATCTAGCTAGCATCAAATCTAGCTAGCATCAAAAAAATCCCGTAGCCGATTTCGTTCTCCTTCTAGCAAAAAAGGCTTCCCCTCTCGCTAGGGGATTAAAAAAGTGAACCACGACGAGGTAAGTTGATCGAAAAACGTCACTTCGCTACATTGATCGGAAGAGTGAGGGCACGTTTTTACAATCCGACGGAACAGATCCGAGAACAAAGAGAGGCTTATTGTGCGATACCCTAGAACGTTTTTCGTCTTGTGTTGCTTTATCCCCTGCGCCTCAATCGCTGTGGCCGATAATCCGACAGCCCTTCACCTTTCTCCATCGGATAACTGGTTTGATGTCCTGAACGGCAGTGGCATTGCTCCTGGCACAGAGGTTGTCCTGTCCGAAGGCGTCTATCTTCAAAATAGTCGGCTGAGTTTCGGATCTTTCGGAACGCCTGGGAATCGTATCGTCGTTCGAGCCGCTGCGGGGGCCAATGTAGAAATCAGACGCCCCAATGCCGGGCAAAACGTAATCGATGTCGAAGGGGCCCAGTACGTAACCTTTCGAGGCATAAAAATCGCAGGCGGATCCGCTGGCATCCGTATTCGACGGAAAGACGGACGCCAACCAACCGCTCTAACGTTTGAGGACATGGTCCTAGACGACTTAGAAAATGGCGGAATTACGGCGAACGAGAACGGAACCACCTACGATGGGCTCATTTTTCGCCGCAACGAGGTCTCTGATATCGGAGGTTTGGCCGGCTTTTATCTTGGCTGCAACAACGTCTCGGGCGGAGCGACCGGTTGTGTCTTCAAGAACGGATTGGTCGAGGATAACTATATCCATGATCTGGGAGGGGGCGTCGGCGACGGCATCCAGATCAAAGATGGCAGCTACAACAATATCATTCGTGACAACGTGGTCCTCAATACGGGGGGGCCCGGATCGGTCGGCATTTTTGTTTACGGTGCCGATGGCAACAACAACGCTCGTAATATCATTGAAGGCAACGTGATTTGGAACAGCGGCGACAACGCGATCCAAGCCGCGGCCGAGGTGACCATCCGAAACAATATCATCTTCAGTGCTGGAGACGGTTTCAACGGCATAGCGATCCAAAAAAACCAGAGCAATGCCCCGGGGAACGTGACGATCGTCAATAACACGGTCTTCTCAGTCAACGGTGACCGGGCCCTCAGCATTGAGCACTACGCACAGACTTTCAGCGGTCCTGTTATTGTGGCGAACAATGCTCTCTATGCGACCCAGGGTGGTCGCGGAATAAGTATTTCAGGTTCGGGCGACCTGACGGTGGTGGGCAACGTTGGCATCGGAGCCAATGCGCCTTCCTCCCTGTCGAACAACCCGTCAGCTTGGGATCCGACCGGAGACTTGCTGGCCGATTTTGCCAGCTTCGCCTCAATGGATGCTTTTCCTATTCCCGGATCCAAGCTAATCGGTGCCGGCGACGCCAGCTATCAACCAGCCGTCGATTTCAATGGCATTTCGCGATCGGGCACCAACGACGTTGGAGCCTATCGCTACAACCCCAATGGGAACCCAGGTTGGCAGATTCTCTCTGCGTTCAAAGAGTTTCCCAACCTGCTGGTCGGTGATTTCGATGGCGATGGCATCCTTACCCAAGCCGACTACATCGCGTGGAGCGACTCGTACGGCCAAACGGTCGCGCCTGGCAGCGGAGCTGACGCGAACAACAATGGCCTGATCGACGCTGCGGACTACACCCTCTGGCGCGATGCCTACGCGGCAGCAAGCGTCTCCGTACCCGAGCCCAGCTCGCTGTTGCTGTTTCTCGCCGCAGTCGTATGGGGTTTACCCGCGTGCGGAGCAGGTAACCGGTGGACTGCAAGGCGGTAATGCCGAACTGTAGGAGGCGTCTGGAGACGCCGATACGACGCCGCCAACTCCCGACGCCTAGCCTATAAGCGTTATCGGCCTCCCTACCGGATGCCGTTGTTGGCATTGACGCGATTCGCCCGGTTTGCCAACCTTCTCGCGACGCTGTTCGGCTGTTTCTGCGCGCAAAAGGAAAAAACTGCGATGAGAATCTCTACGCTACTGTTACTATCGGTTCTTGCCATCGGTTGCTCGGGAGGAGATGCCCCCCCTACGACAGCCGACTCCTCGGCTCCAGCGGCGTCAACAAAAACCGCTTCTGTGGAAGACGAAGCAATTCGTGCGGCAACCGAACGGTTCCTCACGTCGATTTTGCAAGGCGACGCCTCCGAAGCGATGCGCTGGCTCACGCCTGCTGCGGCGTCGCGGGCGGCGTCGGACCCCACGGTGCTAGCAACGCTCGGCCTTCAGATCAGCTCGCTCGAAGTGGGCGAAGTCCGAAGAATCTCTGAAGAAGAGGCTGCCGCTCTTTGCTTGCTGAGTGAGCCGGGGAGCGAGACGACCGAGGAGCTCTGCTGCCTACTCAAGCGCGGTGAAGAAGGTTGGCGTGTTTGTGGTCTTGCTTGTGACGCGGGTCCCAGCTCGCCCCCCGCCCTGATCAATTTCGAGGCTTCCCCCCCTCCCGCGGCCCGGCCTGCTCAGAGGAATCCGCAATTCGTTGCCGATCCGCCCGCTCTCGCCCCCCAGCGGACGGCCGCAGGCACCCCCGTTTCCGAACGTCGCTAAGCTTTACCCATGCGGCTAAACAATCTGGGAAATAGAGCTTAGGGGCGGTCCGTCTCCCAATGGCTTCCCGCAAATTGTTCGGGGAAATCGACGCGGATTTAGCGAAAATGGCACTTTTTTGGCTTCTTGGCAAGGAAGGGGGTTTACACACCGCTCAGCAGTGTTAGCCTTATCCCCCTCAGGCTTAAAATCAACGCAAACGGCGCATTTATCGCATTTGCTGCATTCTAGCCTGTCGTCCCTGCCTCGGAGGTAGGGCAAGCGAGCCCTGGCGGGGTGTTCCCGCCCGTTAGAAAAACGCCTAGCACTCGTACGTGCTAGGTCCCGCCATTCGTCACATGCCGTGACAGGAGAAATACAAGATGAAGTTTGGTCAATTGATTTTGGTCGCTGTGGTTGCCGTCGTTCTTTCGTCCGCTACCCAAGCCGACGCCTGTTTCCGTAAGCGTAACAAGTGCTGTAAGCCCGTTTGCTGCGAAGCTGCTCCTGTTTGCCAGGTTGCCGCTCCCGTTTGCTGCGATGCACCGGCCCCTGTTTGTGCACCGGCCCCTGTTTGTGCACCGGCTCCCGTTTGTGCACCGGCCCCTGTTTGTGCACCGGCTCCCGTTTGTGCACCGGCTCCCGTTTGTGCACCAGCTCCTGTTTGTGCACCAGCTCCTGTTTGTGCACCGGCTCCCGTTTGCTGTGAGCCCGCTCCTTGCTGCAAGAAGCAGCGCTGTCGCAAGCAACGTTGCCGTAAGCAGCGTTCTCGCCGTAGCCGTTGCTGCTGAGCCTTGGCTCCGCAATGGCTAATTGCCCCCCCTCAAAGCTATTGAGAGGGCTCCAGCGGTCGTAAAGGCCGGAGTACCAAGTAGTTCTGAGACGTGCAGTAAAATGCTAGCAAAACCTCGTCGTCCTTACGGGCGGCGAGGTTTTTTCTTGTGTCCAATGGTTGCTAGCTAACCTTGGCCGTTTCGCCTCGTCCTCCAGCGGAGACGCTGCTAGGCTCTTTTGGGGGCGGTTGGCGGTACGCTGTTGACCCCGTTTATCGGGGGGCTAACGCCCGCCCGCTCGCCTATTACTTGCTTGTTTCTGTTATGTTGTTCAAGGTCCAACTCGACGCCTTCCATGGCCCGCTTGATTTGTTGCTCTATCTGGTCCGTAAGGAAGAGCTGGAGATCGCGGAGTTGCCCCTTGCGCTGGTAACAGAGCAGTACCTGACGTTCGTCGAACTCCTTCAGCGGCTTGATGTGGATGCCGTGGGAGAGTTCCTCGACGTGGCAAGCCTGTTGATCGAGATCAAGTCACGTCGCGTTCTGCCTCAGGCAGAAGAGGCCGCCGAGGAGGTGGACGAACCGCAAGAAGACCTCGTTCAGCGGCTACTAGAGTTCAAAGCGTACCGCGACGCTGCTGGGCGGCTCGAAGAGCGGGGAGCCGAGTGGCGCCTGCGACGCTCACGGATTGCCACTCCAGCACGCACGGCACCGATCGATCCGGCCAACCAGCCACTGGTGGGCGTCGAGCTATGGGATCTGGTCAGTGCCTTTGCCCGAGTGATGCGAGATCGGCTTGCGCCGGAGCCTGAGCCGACGTCCATCGTCTACGACGAAACGCCCGTCCATGTCCATATGCAGCAGATTGACCGACGGCTTCGGGAGATCGGCGGGGAGAGCCCTCAGTCACTTTCCTTCACCGATCTCTTCCCCGAAGGGCCGATCCACAAGTCAACGCTCATCGGCCTGTTCCTCGCCGTGTTGGAGCTGATTCGCTATCGCCATGCCCTGGCGGTTCAGGCAGACCGCTATGGCGAAATCGTGCTCTCGCCCGGCCCTGAGCACTTGCCGGAGGGTTTTGGCGAATTGCCCCAACAGGCAGCCTGAGCAAATGGGCAGCCTGAGCAAGTAGCCGGGGTGACTCTCGCTGCAAAGCGAGTACGATACGGGGCTCGAATCTCCCTTTCCTTGCCCTCCTTGCCAATCTCCTGTGGTCCACAACGCCCCTGTAAAGACGCTCAAACATGGCGACCTCACGATCGAAGGCTACAGCCGAGCCGCCGTGCAGAGCTACTGGCGGATTCCTGAACTGAGCCTCGGCTTCGACCTGGGGGTCCAGCCTTGGAGCTTCATGGGCACGGAGACTTGGTTCGTTTCGCATACGCACCTGGACCACATCGCGGCCCTGCCGGTCTACGTCGCACGGCGGCGGATGATGAAGATGTCGCCTCCGACGATCTACCTACCGCAGGAGAACGTTGGTGCCGTCCACGACCTCCTAAAAGCCTTCACTCGGCTCGATCGGGGGCGGTTGCCATGCGAACTGATCGGCGTCTCGGCGGGCGAAGAGATCGAGCTCTCTCGGGAGCTGGTCGTCACCGTCTCGGCCACGACGCACACGGTCCCCTCCGTCGGCTACATCGTTTGGGACCGCCGCCGAAAGCTCAAGCCGGAATACACGGACCTTGCTGGCGAGCAAATCCGCGATCTGCGCCAAGCGGGCACCGAAGTCACCCGAGAGATTCGCACGCCGCTCGTCGCCTACCTGGGCGACAGTTCTCCGAAGGGCCTTGATGCTTGCCCGGAAATGTACCAAGCCAAAATCCTCATCGCCGAGCTCACGTTCGTTGCTCCCGAGCACCGCAAGGAAAAAATCCACAAGCATGGGCACATGCACCTGGACGATTGGGTCGATCGCAAAGATCGCTTTGAGAACGAGCTGGTAATCGCTGGCCACCTCAGCACGCGCTATCATCCGCGTAAGGTTGAGTCGCTGGTCAAGCAAGCGTTGCCAGAGATGCTCGATGGCCGACTCACCTTGTGGCTCTAAGTCAACGTCCATTCTCGGCCCCCGGCCCAAAAGGTCCGGCACCGGCGTCGTTCCAACAAAGGTGGCCGAGAATAACGCTTGACACGCAGGATTACTGGAGTGGCAGGATTGAAAGGGCTCAACAGGAAAAGCTTCTGGCAAAGCGCCAGGCAAGCCGCGAGCGCCTTATTGGAAACACGGGACCGGAGTTTTAACGATTCCCAAACCGTGTCAATTTTAATTCTTGGCCACCCGGCCCAAGAAAAAGCTTTTGGGGTTTTCTTGATTTCTTGAAATCCTACCTATCGTTTTGCTCGCGTAGGAATCCATAATACGAAGTAACTACATTCGTTCGACGGTGCGGATGCCTAGCAGTTGTAGGCCTTGTTCGAGCGTTCTTGCGGTTAGGTCGCATAGTAACAGACGGCTGTCGCGTACCTCTGCCTCTTCGGCTTTCAGTACGGGGCAATGCTCAAAGAACTCGCTGTAGCGGCTCGCTAACTCGAACAGATACGAAGTCAGATGGTTCGGCTTGTACTCCGTGGCGACGCGGGTGAGCGCCTCGCTGAAGCGAAGCAGCTCAAGCCCCAGAGCACGCTCGGCAGGATGGGTTAATAGAATCTTGGCATCCGACGTGCGGACGGTTGCCGGGTCAAAGCCACCTCTCGAAAAAATACTTTTCACGCGGGCGACACTGTACTGCATGTAGGCGGCCGTGTTGCCGCTCATGGCGAGCATTTTGTCGTAAGAAAAGACGTAATCGCTGGTCCGGTTGTGGGCGAGATCCGCGTATTTAATCGCACCGATACCGATGCGCTCGGCCACTTCCTGGCGTTCTTCGTCGGTCTCCAACGCGGTGCTTTCCTGAGCGATCGCACCGGCCCGTTCGACCGCTTCGTCCAGTAGTCCCATCAGACCAATTGCCGAACCGCTGCGTGTTTTGTACGGCTTGCCATCTTCGCCGAGGACGGTGCCAAAGCGGATGTGTTGTAGCTCCAATTCCTCGTGGCCCATCAGCCGGGCAGTGGCGATAAGCTGCTCGAAGTGGAACGACTGGCGATGATCGACGACGTAGAGAATCGCATCGGGCTGGAACGTTTCGAGGCGATACTCGATGGTGGCGAGGTCGGTCGTGGCGTAGAGGAACGCGCCATCTTTTTTCTGAACGATGAAGGGGGCGTCGAAGCCGTCAAGGAAAACGCAGATGGCTCCATCACTTTCACGTGCAAGGCCCTTCGCTTGGAGGTTTTTTACTACTCCGGCCAGCCGGTCGTGGTAAAAACTCTCGCCGAGGGCGTGGTCGAACGAAACATTAAGACGGTCGTATGTTTTTTGGATCTCTTCGAGACACGCAGGCAGGAACCGTTGCCAGAGCGCGTTGTTCTCGTCGTCGCCTTCGTGCAGCTTGGCGGTCTCGGCCAAAGCGGCGGCGCCGATGGCAGGGTGCTCACGGTTGAGTTCGGCAAGAACCGTATCGTTCTCGAAACTTGCAACGCTCTCCTGTGCCGCCGCGAGAGTTTTTTTCAAATCGCCAAGCGCCCCCTCCGCTTGGCGTAGTTTCTTGGCTGCCTGCTTCTCTTTCTTCGCATCGCCGGCCAAGTCCACTCCCGATAACTCTTCGATACGTTCCTCTTGAGCCGCGATTTTCTCTGTGAGGGCCGGAATCTTTTCGGCGACCGTTGCCTGATGGTCGCCAATTTGGTTGACGAGCTTGTAGAGTCGGCTCAGTTCGGCGACGGTGTCGGCAGCAAGGGCTCCCTCATCGGCAAAGTGCTTGTAGCCGTAAATAATCATGCCAAACTGGGTACCCCAATCGCCAATGTGGTTATCGCTCACCACCGAGTGGCCGAGGAACCGAAGCGTTTGGCAAAGAGCATCGCCGATCACGGTTGAGCGGATATGGCCGACGTGCATCGGCTTGGCGACGTTGGGCGAGGAGTAGTCGAGTACGTAGTGGCGTGGCGTGGTGACGGGCCTAATACCCAGCCGCTCTGTATCGGTTCGGGCGGTTTCCAATTGCTCCAGCAGCCACGCATCGCGTAGCCGCAGATTGATAAACCCGGGCCCGGCGATTTCGAGTGTCTCACAGAGAGCGTCCCACCCTTCTTGGCTGGTTAGCCGCTGGACCAGTTCGGTGGCGATTTCGCGAGGCGGCTTGCCAAGCTGTTTGCCGAGCGGCATAGCGCAGTTCGCCTGGTAATCGCCAAACTTGGCGTCCTGGCTCGGCAGGACCATCGTGGCCAGTTTAGCGGGGTCGTCGGCAAGGCCCTCAAGGGCAGTAGCAAAGCGAGAGCGAAGTTCGGCAAGCGTGTTCATGCCAACAGGATAAGTGCCCGCAGGGTGGTGCCGATAGGCCCACCGAATCTTCCTGTGATTCTCACCCTGGCCCGTTGAAACTAGCAGCCCGCTAATAAGGGGATTTTGTCTCGTTACTCTTCGTTGGCCTCGTCCCAAGACAATGGCACGCGTTCGGCGTCGATCCAGAGATCTTCGATCGCGTAGAAGGTCCGAGTTTCGTCGTCGAAGAGGTGGATCACTACCGACCCGTAGTCGAGCAGAATCCAGCGGCTGTCGCTGTAGCCTTCGATGCCCATCCGCTTGTCGTCCAAATCATCTTCCAGACGATGGTCGATCTCTTCACTGATGGCGTGGAGCTGGCGGCGACTGGTGCCGGTTGCTAGGACAAAATAGTCAAAGACGGACGAGATGGCCCGCATGTCGAGCACTTGGATATCTGCCCCCCGGTTGTCGTGGGCCGTCTGCGCAGCGGCCATAGCAAGCTTTAGGCTCCGCTCAGCGTTGGCAGGGTCACGAGGAAGGGGCGGACGCGTCTGGGCGTCTTCCCGAAGCTCGGCAGGCAAGCCTGCGATAGGAGCCTCACTTGCGGGAGAGGCGTCGGGACCTGCTTGGGCGAGGGCCGCGGTACTGGTGGGGGAAGGGGAGGGGGTCGATGATTCGCTAATGGGGGGGCTCCTGAAGGTCTCTAGTGCATGTGCCTACGGTTTCTAGTGTACTCGATCCCTCCACCACGGCGAGCGATCAGGAAGAGAACTCGGGCAATTTTTCGTACTTTCCCCCTTGGGGCAGGCGATCGGTGCGGGCGTAAGCCCCCCGATCCTTGCTCTTCGTCTTTGCGTTCCGCCTGCTGTCCCCCCATCTTGGCTATTGGAACGCAAAAATCGGGGGGCTTACGCCCGCACCGATCGCCATCTACGACGTGGCTCCCTTTTCCCTTAGACTCACGTGGGTCGTTTCTCCCTTTCAGCCACGAAAAGGCCCCCACCATGAGCGAAGAAAATTGGATTGAAGCGGGCCAACGAGCCCCCGCCTTTACCCTGACCGCCGACGATGGGTCGAAGGTTCGCCTTTCGGAGCAAAAAGGGAGCCCCGTCGTCCTTTACTTCTATCCGAAAGACGACACGCCCGGCTGTACGAAACAGGCCTGTGCGTTTCGCGACGCCGAGACGAAGCTCAAGCAACTTGGGGCGAAGGTCTTTGGCGTGAGCCCGGACGATGTGGATAGCCATGTCAAGTTCCGCGACAAGTTCTCGCTTAATTTTCGGCTGCTAGCGGACCCGGGCCATAAAATCGCTGAGAAGTACGGCGCCTGGCGAGAGAAAAATATGTACGGCCAAAAGAAGATGGGCATCCAGCGGAGCACCTTCCTAATCGACGCCGATGGCAAAGTGGCGAAAGTGTGGAAACGAGTGAAGGTGGAGGGGCACGACGAACATGTGCTTGCTGCGCTCGGGGAACTCGAATAAGCGCAAACTTTCACTCCGGAGGAAAACCACAAGGGATTCTCCTGGTTTTGGGGTGGTGGGTGCCGTTACGCACGCTTATTCTGAGGGGGTCTTTTCTACGATTAGTGGTGCCAATTCTGGTACCCAACTTTGAACGCGTCCGGTTTTTGAGAGAAAACGGGCCGTAATGTCAGGAGCAGCGCAGCATGGATTGCGAAGAAGTCTTTGGCTGGCTAACGAGCGGCCCTTTCCCAACGGGCTTGGCTGAGGATGCCGACATTGAGGCGCATCTGTCGATCTGTCCCGACTGTGGGGCGCTGGCCGAGGCCTTGCGCCCTGCCCCCGATCTGTTTCATGAGTCGCTGACGCCAAGCGAATCGCGTGATCTCCCTGGATACCGTGGGCTAGCGCTCGGCAAATCTTCCTCTGTGACAACAGCAACCCGTTCCCACGTTCGAACGACCGGTATTCCTCAGGGCAAACCCCTCAACGAAGCGATTGGCCGTTTAGCCACGGCCACCCGCCTCTTTGACCAACCGCAACTAGCGCCCCTACCGATCCGGATGGTGACCTCTTGGAGTGATCGCCTCGTGATTCTTGGTTTCCTCGCCGCCTGTGGTGCCGTGTTGGGCACGCTGGTTTGGTTGGTTGTGCGATAAAATCTGTCGGTGGTGTCGGTGGCCGGTTGTGCCGGATGTTCTGGTGACTTCTCTACCAATACCCCGATAGTGATTCCCGCTTTCGCCGGATTGTGAGCTACGTTTTAGATACGGGCCTGCGGTGCGGCTGGATAGGAACTGCATGCCCACTTGTCTGCTGCTCTCATTCTCCCATGGTCTCTTCCTCTTTTTTAGAGAAAACACTATGTCGGTATGCGTCGCTACGACTCCGCTCGAACGCCTTTCTGTCGCCACCGGACAGGCCACCGCAACCCTGCGTGGTATCGAACGGCGTGACGAGGGTCGCACCGATTTTTCGTATCGCTTTCGTGTCGCTCTTGCCTCGGGAGAGGATTGGTCGGGAGACGAAGAAACGATCGTGTTTGGCAAGGACTTAACCGAGCGGGGCGTCGGCTTTCTACATGACCGTCCGCTCCCCTACCGACGTTTAAGACTAGTCGCTGCGGACCCACGTCTTACAGAGATTGGCCTGGCGGACCTGGAGATTGAGTTGATTCTCCGTTGGTGCCGATTCCTCGCCCCCGGTAGCTACGAAAGCGGCGGCCGCATCGCCCGCCCCACGATGGGCGCCGCGTAGGGGAGAGGAGAGGAAAATAAAGTCGATGGAGATGAGAGTTAGCCCCCGGCGCAAGCCGGGGGCTAATGCCTGACTTCACTGCGAAGCCGTGGTTTTTTGACAATTCGAGGCCGGGGAGTCAGACTCCTGCAATGCAACTTGGCCCCACGACCATCATCGACGCCCATGCCGAGGCGTTCGGTGCGTCATTCACTCGGCTGATCGTCACGGCGGCGGATGCGCATTGGCTCACCGCAGCGCTCACAGCACTGTGTGGCTACGGCACGAGCCTCATCGGTTGTGATTGCGAGATCGCCGTCGAACAATCGCTTACGAGAAAACAAACGCCGGACGGGCGCGTTGGGGCGTCGGTCCTGGCGTTTGCTTTTTCTACCAAGAAACCCCGTGTGGGGAAACTCGGGCCTGCGATTGCCAATCGGGTCGGACAAAGTTTGCTCACCTGTCCGACGGTGGCCCTTTTTGATGGTTTGCCGAAGGCGGAAGAACGGCTTGCGATGGGCGACTACCTGCGCTACTTTGGCGATGGGGAGGAACTACGCGATGGCGACCACTGGCACGTGCCCATCATGGAAGGCGATTTCGCAATTCCCTGCACCGTTGGCACCGCACGCGGTGTGGCGGGAGGGAACCTGATACTGCAAGGCCGTGACCAGGCGTCGGCCCTTGCTGCTGCGCGTCGTGCGGCTGAGGCAATTGCTGAGATGCCTGGCGTTATCACACCGTTCCCCGGCGGCGTTTGCCGATGTGGGAGCAAGGTCGGTTCGCGCTACCGTGGGCTCGTCGCTTCAACGAACCGCCCGTTTTGCCCCACGCTTCGCGATAAACGGCCCTCGCAATTGCTTCCCGGAGTCGAGTCGGTCTACGAAATCATTATCAACGGCACCGACGAAACGACCGTCCGCATAGCGATGCGTGAGGCCCTTCATACGGCCCCCGGCGAAGGCCTCCTTGCCATCACCGCCGGCGACTACGGCGGCAAACTCGGAAAAATTCGCGTCCCGCTGCGAGAATTACTTGAACCGTAGATTGCGAGCCAAGGCACTAAGACGCAAAGAAAAGCTTGAATGCAAGGCTCTGCTGTCTCAGCGCCTCGGCGCGAGATAACTTGGGTGATTTGGCCGATTGTTGCATCAAGGTACCTTTGGCGGGTACACTGATACTCGAAACAGAGTGGCCGCAATTGGGTGGCCACCGAACGATCCACGCGATGGTGAAACAGCCCGGCTGTTCCCATCTGAGACCCGAGGCTGAGAGTAGGATGAACGACGAATCGCAGGCCACCCAACCTGCCGCAGGCCACCCACCTGCCCCCGAAGCGGTAACGACCGCTTCTCCGGCAGCACCGGATGAGCCGATTTCTTCGGCAAAGCCAGAAGCTACGACTCCAGTGCCCGCCGCTTCGGAAACGCCGCCTGCAGGCGAAAGTTCCGCGAGGCCCAGCGAGGCGAAGCCCAGCGAACGCATTCGCATTGGCACCCAGCGCGATGCTGGTACCGACGCACCGAAGGAGTCTGCCGACCTCAAACC
>JAJRUA010000245.1 GCA_024278035.1 Planctomycetota bacterium
CAAAAAATGCTCGTTTAACACGGGTGCCGCATACAAATGGTCGACCGGTACGTCAAAAAACCCTTGAATCTGGGCCGCATGAAGGTCCATCGTCAGCACTCGGTCGGCACCCGCACGGGCAATCAAATTCGCCACGAGCTTTGCCGTAATCGGCACCCGGCCTTCGTCTTTGCGGTCTTGACGAGCATAGCCAAAGTACGGAATCACGGTCGTCACCCGCTCGGCGCTAGCCCGCTTGCAGTTGTCGATCATCACGAGCAATTGCATCAAATGCTCGTTTGCTGGTGGGCAAGTCGGCTGAATCAGATAGACATCTCGCCCGCGAATGTCTTCGTCGATTTTGCAAGACGTCTCGCCATCGGGAAAAGCTCCCAACGAAATCTCGCCAAGCGAGACCCCCAGGTAATCCGCAATTTTCTGGCTAAGAGCCGGATTGGCATTACCGCTAAACAGCTTCAAATCACTCATAGCAATCCTTGGATAGGCGCAAGTTAGGAGGCGCAAGACGCTAGTTCGCAGAAAATCCCAAAAACTAGCACCCAGCGTCTAACAACTAGCGCCCAGCTTCCATCTCCTTTTCCACAGCACGCAACTCTTCCATATTGTTGATACTCATCGACTCGCAAGGCTGAAGTACGTTATGGGCACTTACCTTCTTACCCGCCGCTTGCAGCAAAGCAGGGCAATCGGTGATGTAATACTCTTTCTGAGCATTCTTATCGGTTAATTGGTCAAGAGCCGCCAGCAACTGCTCGGAATCGAAGACATAGGTGCTCACATTCACTTCCCGGATTGCCCGCTGCTCGCCAGTCGCGTCTTTCTCCTCAACAATCTCCTGAAAGTCGCCTTGGCGGTCGCGAACCACTCGGCCATAACCGGTCGGATTTTGCTTATCGACCGTTCCGATTAGGCAAGCTGTGCCCTCGCGATGAGCGATCTCTAGCAATTTGCGAACCGAGCTCGCCTGCAACATCGGCGAATCGCCGGCCACGACAAATACGGGTCCCTGATGCTCTTTCAACTGCTCTCGACACATCATCACCGCATGACCCGTCCCCAACTGCTCAAGCTGTTCCGCAAATTCAACGTCCGACCGATCGGCCAATTCCTCCCGAACCAACTCCGCCCGATACCCAACCACAACCACGGTCTGGTTGATTCCGGCCGCTTGCAGCGAGTCGAGTACATAGCGTAGCATCGGCCGCCCACAAACCGGGACGAGGACCTTAGGAAGGTCCGATTCCATGCGTGTTCCCTTGCCAGCAGCAAGCACAATCGCCAATGCAGAAGTCGTTGGGCTCATCATTCCGGGTATCTTGCCATGAACACAGATACCTCGCCAGGGCCCGCACCCCACAAAACCCGACACCAACTAGCCCCGGGGGGTAGCCCACAATTCGCCTCACTTTCGCCCCCCATTACATCTTTCGCCCGTCGCCCCAAGGCGCTAAAATGCGGGATTCGCTAAAACTCCCCTGGTTCTATTATTTTTATTCTTGGGGGACCGACATTGAGCGTTTCCACTCTCGAAAAACTACCTGCCCCCTGCCGGGGCCTCTCACAACAAAGGAACCCCGTCTTGCAAGACGCGATCCAAAAGGCTGATGTGCTGATCGAAGCCATGGGATGGATTCGCCAGTTCCGCGATAAAATCACCGTCATCAAACTCGGCGGCAGCGTCATGGAAGACCCCGAGGCTCTTGGCCACCTGCTGGTCGATATCGTCTTCATGGAATCGGTCGGCATGAGGCCGATCGTCGTCCACGGCGGCGGTGCTGCCATCAGCCGCGCATGTGCCGAAGCCAAAATCGAACCCCGATTCATCCACGGACGGCGCTACACCGACGAGCCCACGCTCGCAATTGTCGAACGCATTCTTGCCGGTGAAGTCAACGAGGCACTGGCCGCTCGTATCGAATCGTTTGGCGGCCGAGCAATGCCGCTCAATTTTTCGGACGCCAATAGCAACGTCCTCTTCGGCAAACAACTCAAACTCAAAGACAACCACGGGAAAGATATTGACCTCGGCTTAGTAGGCGAAGTCACTCGCGTCGATCGCGCCACGCTCGACAACCTCACCTATGCTGGGCAGGTACCCGTCATCCCATCCATGTGTGAAACCGAAACCGGGCAACGCCTCAACGTCAACGCAGACACCGCTGCTACGGCAGTCGCCCAAGCAGTCGGAGCCGAGAAGCTCATCTTCCTAAGCGATGTCAACGGGGTGCGCCGAGACAAAAACGACCCTGACTCCCTTATCCACACCCTCACCGCCGCCGAGTCACGCCAGCTCATCGAAGATGGACTCATCGACGCTGGCATGATCCCCAAAGTCGAGGCTTGCCTCGATACGCTAAGCAAAGGCGTCAGCAAAATTCACATCATCGATGGCCGACTCCGGCACTCGCTCCTACTAGAAATCTATACCAACCAGGGCGTGGGAACCGAAATCCTCGCCGAACCCCGTTAGCCGAACCTCGCTGATCCAAATCCTGTCAATTCTCGCATGGCTGTCCCGATCTAGCAAAACAACCTATCCGGAGCGTACCCGTGTCCACCACAACTGCCCCAAAAATGTCGCCCGAAACTGCTCAGCTCTTCGACGACTATGTCATCCCCAATTACGGGCGATATCCCCTCGCCCTCGAGCGGGGCGAAGGCTCCTACGTTTGGGACGATCAAGGAAATCGCTATCTCGACTTCTTCCCCGGTTGGGGCTGCAATCTGCTCGGCCACTGCCCTGCCCCGATTGTCGAAGCAGTTCAAGATCAAGTCGCCAAGCTGATTCACGTCCCCAACACTTGGCACACCGAAGCCCAAGGCCAATGGGCCAAGTTGCTCAGCGAGCGAAGCTTCGGCGGGCAAGCCTTCTTCTGCAACTCGGGAGCCGAAGCCAACGAAGCGGCGATCAAACTGGCCCGGCTTCACTCGCCCAACGGACGTTACAAAATCATCACCTTCACCGGCGGCTTTCATGGCCGTACCTTTGCCGCTGTCACCGCCACCGCACAGCCAAAATACCACGAAGACATCGGCCCCCTGCTCCCCGGTTTTAGCTACGCCCCCTTCGGCGACCTCGAAGCCGTCCAAGCAAAAATCGACGACGAAACCGCAGCCATCCTGGTCGAACCCATCCAAGGCGAAGGCGGCATCCGGCTCCCTCCCGAGGGCTTCCTCCAGGGCCTTCGCAAACTGGCCGACGACCACGACTTGCTCCTCATCTTCGACGAAGTTCAAGCCGGGTGCGGACGAACTGGCAAGTGGTTCGCCCACCAACACTTCGGCGTCGAGCCCGACATTATGACCCTCGCAAAAAGTATCTGTGGCGGCATCGCCGGCGCTGCCATGCTCGCGACCAAAGAAGTCGCCCTCAGCCTGCGGCCTGGAATGCATGCCGCTACCTTTGGCGGAAATCCTATCGCCGCACGAGCTGGCATCGCCGCCATCAAAATGATCGAACAAGACGGCCTGCTCGAACGAGCCACCCTACTCGGCGAAGCCTTCCGCAAACGGTTTGCCCCCTTAGAAGAGCTGGCCACCATCACTGAAATTCGCATCTGCGGACTCATGATCGGCATCGAGCTCAGCATCGACGCAACCCCGGTTGTCCAGCAATGTATGGACCGCGGCCTGCTCGTCAACTGCACCCAAGGCAACGTCATCCGACTGCTACCCGCGATGAACCTCACCGACGAAGAGCTGGCCGCCGGCTGCGACATCCTCGTCCAAGTCCTCAAAGATTTCACTGAAAGCAAAACCTGAAAATTCGATTTTCCCCTTTCCTTTTCATCCGCTTTCCTACTCCACCGCCATGCGACACTTACTCACTCTCAACGATGTCACAGCCGAAGAAATTCAACGGATCTTTGCGCTCACCCGCGACATCAAAGCCAAGCTGGCCGACGGCATCCGCGAACCCTTATTCCCTGGCCGAGTCATGGCCCTGCTCTTTGAGAAGCCCTCGCTCCGCACCCGCGTTAGCTTTCAGGCAGGCATGGCCCACCTGGGCGGTAGCAGCATGATGCTCGGCGACGATGTCGGCTTTGGCAAACGAGAACGCATCGACGACTTCACCCGTGTGCTCTGCGAATTTGTCGACGTCATTGTCATGCGATGCAAGCAGCACGAAACTGTCG
>JAJRUA010000246.1 GCA_024278035.1 Planctomycetota bacterium
CACGGTTTGTCGAAACGGATCAATTGCTCGAAGAATTGCAGAGCGTTTTGCGACTTGTCGTTAGTGGCGAACTCTACGAATCAGAAAAGTTTGCGAGTACGCCCAAGCCACTACGCCGCCTCAATGACATCGCGTTTAGCGGCGACGGCGAACCCACCACTTACAAGAACTTCGATGAGTTGATGGAACTGGCCGCGACCGTGAAGCGAGAGCTTCGTCAAGAAGCGGTCAAGATGGTGTTAATTACCAATGCTTCGATGTTCCACCGGCCCCATGTCGAGCGCGGCCTAACGGTGCTCGATGAGAACCACGGCGAAATTTGGGCCAAACTTGACGCGGGGACCGAAGGCTATTTCCAGACGATCGATCGCTCCAAAATCCCCTTCGCGCAGATACTAAAGAACCTTGCCACAGCAGCACGCGTACGACCGATCGTGATCCAATCGCTGTGGATGCAAGTCGCCGGCGAAGGGCCAAGCGATCCGGAAATCGATGCTTACTGTGATCGGCTCAACGAAGTGACCGCAGCAGGTGGCAAGCTAAAACTTATTCAGATTTACACTGTCGCAAGAAAACCAACCGAGTCGATCGTTTCGCCACTTGAGGATACGCAAGTCGATGCGATTGTGGAGAAAGTGAAGCGACGTACGGGGCTTTTTGCCGAGCCGTATTATGGATCTACGAATTGGTAAAAAGGAACCACAAAGGGCACAAAGAGGAAAAGGGAAACGTGAAAAACGTTAAGGGAAAAATAAAAAACAAGGGCATTCGCGTTTTATTCGTGTCCCTTAGCGGTTCCTTACTTTTCTTCTTTGTGCTCTTCGTGTCCTTCGTGGTTCAGTTTTTCTTTCACTACGGATAACGCGGATGACGGATGAGGCGGCGAACGCCGACGGGGTGGAACTACCGAAGACGCAGGCGCAGTTCTTTGCGCGGGCGGCGGAGAAAGTCCGTTCCAAATTCCCTAAGACGCCGGGTGTTTATCTTTTTCAAGATAAGCAGGGCCGCGTTATTTACATCGGCAAGGCCAAGAACTTGCGTGCCCGAGCCGGCAGTTATTTTCTCAAAGCGGCGGCGGAGGATCAGCGGACCGCCCAGCTTGTGCTCGAAGCGTACGACATCGATTACCTGGATTCGGAAAACGAGGTCGATGCCCTGTTGATGGAATCGCGGCTGATTAAAGATACCCAACCCAAACACAACCGATCGCTTCGCGACGACAAGTCGTTCCCCTATCTACAAGTCACCACTCACGAAGATTTTCCTCGAATTGAAATCACACGAGAACCCAAGTCCTCAGCCGCCAAATTGTACGGGCCGTTTACGAGCGTCCACGCTTTGCGAGGCGCGCTGCAAGTGCTCCAAAAGATTTTTAAGTTCCGCACCTGTTCACTCGACATCAATGAAGGAGACGAACAGTGGCAATGGTTTCGGCCTTGCCTGCTGGCGTCGATCGACCAGTGTACGGCTCCGTGCAATCAGCGTATTTCTAAAGCCGACTACCGCAAAGATATCGCTCGCCTGCGAACCTTTCTTGAGGGGGGCCGCAAGCGATTGCTAAAAGAGATGGCCGCCGAGATGGAAGCAGCGTCCCGTGCATTACGGTTTGAAAAGGCGGCCCGACTGCGAGATTAGATTTACTTGCTAGAACGACTTAACGAACGGGGCAGCCTGGAAGAGCATGAACAGCCCGAGGTTTTTTATGTCGATCCGAAGAAAGGATTGCACGGCCTGCAAAAGGTGCTCAATCTGCCGAAGGTGCCACGGGTAATCGAAGGGGTCGATATTGCCCACCTTTCAGGACAAGAGACCGTGGCCAGCGTCGTGCAATTTCTCAACGGCTTGCCATTCAAGCCTGGGTATCGGAGGTTTCGGATTCGTGAAGTGGAGGGGATCGACGATTTTGCCAGTATTCGTGAAGTGGTCGCCCGACGGTTCGCGTCGCTACAACAGGCCCATGAGACGTTCCCCGATATTCTTTTGATCGACGGCGGCAAAGGGCAACTTTCCAAAGCGATGGAAGCGTTCCGGGCGCTCGAAATCGAACCACCCACAGTGATTTCACTTGCCAAAAAGGAAGAGCTGATTTACCGCCCCGGCGAGAGCGAGCCGTTGCGTCTCAGTCGCCATTCCTTCGCGTTGCGACTGCTGCAATACGTTCGCGATGAATCGCATCGCTTCGCCCAGCATTATCATCATTTGCTGCGAAAGAAACGTGTGTTTGAAGAATAGATAGGCACAGAGCCCCTACTTCAGTTGGTCGAAGCCAAAGCGGATGAGGGGTTCCTTAGAAAACGGAGCCTCAGGACGTTGGGGGCCGATTAGCCGATAGGTGGAGATATCCACACGGATCGACTCCGGAGGCTCTTTGGGCATCGCTCCGGCCGCTTGCCAAATCGGAACGAACTTCACAAGCACTTGCCGAGCCTCTTCTTCGTCGAGCGGATTTCTCACGAATCGGCGCATCGCTTCCACGTAACGAGCCCCTCCCAAATGATCGCGAATCGGATCGTCATCCAGCACCGTGACCTGACCACCGGAACCAATCGCTTCAAACTCAGGCCAAACGACGGTGTCATCTTCGATCTGATCAAAGAGCGGGTAGCAGGCCAGGGGCCACGCCTTGTGCAATCGGCCCGCTCCGAGCAGGCATTGCCCCAAAAGCAGCAACCCGGCAATTAGCCCGAGCGGCTTCCACGACCAGGCCAGCCTTGTTGCTTTCCCTTGAACGGGCGGCTTCGCAACGCGGCAAGCCCGACTATCCGCCACGCGACGATAAACTCGGTTTCCCAACGCTACGACGGGTGGCAAATAAAGGAACAAGAGGGTTGGCCACAGTAGAGGCACCCGCCAAGCGATTTGCTGATAGGCGGCAAACCCTTTTTCTACTTCCCATTCAGAAGTCTCCCCGACCGCCTTCCAAGCAACGTGCATGTCCTGCATCAAATCCGCATCAGGCAAGTGCCCCAAGCCTTCTTTTTCAACTTGGCTGCGTTCCAACGCGTTGACCGGACGCAAGGTCTGAAACCAATCGAAAACACCCAGCACGCCCATCGTTCTCCGGCAGAGCCCACAATTGCCATCGTACAGCACCCGAAGAGGCCCTGAAAAGAAACGCTTTCCGAACCAGGCCAACAAACGTTGCCAATCGACAAACATCACGTACATCGCTTGTAGTGTGATGAAACTGATATTCATTAAGAGATTCGTTAGGTTATGAAACGTCAGTCCCATGACTCCCCAAATCGCCCGGCTAGGTCGCCACAAGAGAGCTAGCGGAATCCCCAATTCAAACACCACCGCAAAGAGCGATCCCATGGGGCCTGCGTAGGGGGCTTCGTGCAGCGGAATCGGAGGGACGTAGTACTCCAACTCAAACCATTTCTGCAGCATATGGTTTTGAAGATTGCCGCTAAAAATCCATTGCGGACCGTTCGAGGCAACTTTCCAAAAACCAGGGAAAAAATAAACGCTCGCCAACACAAGCATGGCCAAACGGATGGGTAAACCATAACGAACGGCTCGCCGGATGGGCGCTACCATTCCTTGGTCGGCCCGCCGAAGGGCTCGCCAGACGGCATCCAATGACAACGCATCGCCACTACGTGAGAGGGCAACGATCAGGCCGATCAGAAGCACATGGTGCAAATGATTCACTTTGCCCGAAAGTTGCGGGATGCCGATCAGATAAACTCCCAGCAAAACACTGGTGAGAGTGGTTACGCGTGTTAGCAAACCGAGGATCGCCATCGTCGTCGTGACGACGGCAATCGAGAGAGCCGGAGCAACGACCTCAGGCGTGATCGGAAGGAACTTATAAAACCACCCGGCCAGAACCGGCCACTGGTACATCTCACGGGGCCAGGCGGCGTAGGTTAAGATGGGCTCGGTCCTGAGCAAGTAGAGCAACATGCCAAACGCTACGATGCGTAGCACGGCCAAGTTCAGCGGCGCAGCCGAGGCGAACAAGAAACGACGTATCCGACGCCGTGCGCTCGGAAAAACGAGCAGCGCTACGAGCGTTCCCACGCCAAGAGTCGTTAGAGCCGAAACTTTCAGGGCGTATCCCTTGGCCCAATTCACATACCATTCGCGGCTCGCATCCAGCCCCGACGAGGCCCGGAAAGCACGGTGATTGGCAATTTTTTGATCCAACCACTCGCTGGGGGACTCGCCATCGAATGCCCCCGCAAGGAGCGGTGGCATAACAAGCTGGCTACCGACGATCACCACCAACCAGCCCAGCAAGAGCA
>JAJRUA010000247.1 GCA_024278035.1 Planctomycetota bacterium
TAGGGCGGAGGTGTCACGCCTGGGCGGGATCGACTCCGTCTATCCAAGGGCCTTCGAGCGATTGATATTTTTCGGGGAAGAGAACACTTCCCGTGTCTCCAGCAGTCCAGCCTGATACGTGCTTTGGCTTGGCGCGGTTGTAAGACATTTGCTCCCAACCTTTCGACCAAGAGTTGTTGCCTTCGCTGACGACGAGCGTTTCGGGATCAAAGTGAAACGCCTTGCCTTCACGGTAACTGCGGGCTCCCAACTTAACGATCACCATGGCGGCAGCGCCAAGCTTCGGATCGCAGTTCACGCTTTCCGGCGTGTCGGCAAACACGGCGTCAACGAAGTTGCCGAAATGAGCCACCGACGTGCTTTCTGGTAGTCCCACTTCAATTCGCTCACTCTTGATCTTGGAGTCAAGGGTCACCTGCGGACGTTCGGCGATAAAATCATAGCCACCAAACTCTTCTTGGGTACCAAGAACAGCCGAGCCGTTATGACCACGAATCAACTGCGTGATGGGCGTGTTCGAGCAACACATCGTGGCCGTGGCAAGACCTTGGACTCCCTCTTGGAAGTCGGCAGCCACGGTCGCCACGTCGGGCACTTCACGGCCATCTAGTTCAAGGAAGATACCACCGGCCCCTACCACGCGGGCGGGGAATCGCAGGCCTGTTGCGGTGAGCATTGAGGTCGTACGGTGGACGAACAAGTCGGTGAAAAATCCGGACCCAAAGTCCCAGTAACAACGCCACTGGGCAAATTTTGCCCGATCGAACGGCATGGCGGGGGCAAGGTCGAACTCACGACCGAGGAACTTGTCCCAGTTAATGTTCTTCGGATTCATGTGTTGGCTTAGCGAATAGTAGCGCCACTGGCCCATCGACGAGTTGCGGTAGTACTCGGTCTGGTATTGCATGACCTTGCCAAGCTTACCGGCACGAATGTCATCGCGAATCTTTTTCCACACGGGGAGAGCCGTTGATTGCACGCCGACCTGCATCACGAGGCCCGAGGCTTTCCACGCCCGATAGACTTCGACAGCCTCTTCGACGGTGTGGGTCATCGGCTTTTCGCAATAGACATGCTTGCCGGCATTCAAGGCATCGATCGTCTGACGAGCGTGCCAATGGTCGGGCGTAGCAATCACGACCGCATCGATGGACGGGTCGTTCAAGATTTCGCGATAATCGTCGGTCTTCTTAGGAGCTTTACCCGTTTTCTGCGTGATTTTATCCGCTGTACCATCAAGGTAGCGGTTGTAGACATCACAAACAGCGGCACACTCGACGGTGCCTGTTTCGTTCTGCAAATCGATGGAGGAATTCACGTGCGTTTGGCAACGGCCGCCGACACCGATGAAGCCAATTCGTAGGCGTTCGTTGGAGTTTGGCTTCGTGCCCGAAGCACCCAGCGCAGGAGTCGCTATCATTGCAGCTCCTGCCGTTGTGGCAGCAATAAACTTCCGACGAGTCACATTCTCAAGAGCCACGTTGTCTCTCCTGGAGGATACCGAGTATAGGATGGAAAGGGTCAACGACCCTCAAGTATAGAATCAAGCGAAAGTTATTGTGTGTCGCGTTTTTGTGTGTCGCGGGGTCAGACCGGTTCAAGCAGCACTTAGGCACTTAGCCAGAACACCCTCCTTATCTTACCAAGAGTAAATTAGGGCGGCAATCACCCCAACCTCATAAGAATCTATCTGGAGATACAAACAGTAAATAGTAACAGTCAAGGGTTTTATTGAGGTCTCCTTGCGTCCCCAAACGGCTTGAAAGCCTAGTTTTCTCCGATTTACGGGGGATTTTTGGATCGGTTTTAGGGGAGGCTGCTAAAACTTCACCGGTCCGATCGCCCGTTTGAGGGTTTCTCGCATGAGCTTCGATGGGGGTTCTTTGCCGGTAAAAAGCAAGTATTGGAGGGCAGCCTGACGGACGAACATCTCGACACCCGTCACCACACGGCAGCCATGCTCACGGGCTTCTTTTACCAGCAGCGTTGACTCAGGGTTGTAGACCGTATCGAACACAATCATTGCTGGCTTCAAGTACGCTTTGCTAAAGGGGGTTTCATCGACGTTCGGGTGCATACCGATTGGTGTGCCGTTGATGAGCACCTCGGCAGAAGCATTCTGTCGCGCCTTCCAGTCGATCGCTTTTGCACCGAACTGCTTGGCGAGCTGGTCGGCCCGTTTACGTGTTCGGCTGGAAAGAGTCACCTTGGCTCCCCGTTTTTGCAGGCCGTAGAGAATCCCGCGTGCGACCCCTCCCGCCCCGAGCAAAAGGACCCGCTTGCCCTTGAGTGGGCTTTCTTCTCCGGGCAAAGCAACCTTGCCTGCGAGTCCCAGCTCGAGAGAATCCATTGCCGCTTTGCAGTCCGTATTGTAGCCAATCACTTCTCCATCGCGGAAGACCACCGTGTTCACCGCAGCGATTCCCTTGGCCGCCGGATCGACCTTCGTGAGGAAAGCGGCGATGGCCTCTTTGTGAGGGATTGTCACGCTGAGGCCTTTCACGCCAAGCCGAGGTGCTGTCGCGGCAAACTCTTCTAGCGAATCGGCCGGCACACGAAAGGGGATATAGACCGCATCGCGATTTTGCGTCTGAAATGCCGCGTTATGAATTTGAGGGCTAAGGCTATGCGCGACGGGATCAGCAATCACGCCGTAGACCTCGGTGTTGGGGCCGATATTTTCGTAGCCATAAACTTCCGTCATTTGTTGGAAGCTCAATTGACCTGGCGCAAGAGCCCGTTCATGGTGGAAGGTGGCATAGGTCCAGGGCGAGCCGAACTTTGCGCTGAGCAGTCGCGAAGGGGTGCCGATGTCGCCCATGCACATGCCCACGGTGGGAACACTGGCCGATTCCACAAGTTCAAGCATTCGCAAATTATCGCTCGGCCTTTGAGCCATCGTGGCGATTTTTATGATGTCGGCATCAAGGCCCGTCATACGAGCGTGTAGCTCGTCAAGATTCTCTGGTGTATGGCGAAAATTGTGATAGCTAATGATTCGCTTGGTCTTTCCATAGCGGGGTACTTTCTCCGCTATGTCTTCTTCAATATCAATATAGTCCGCTCCGAACGCGATCGCTTCGCGGAGCATCGTCATTCGCTTTTCTTCCGAGCCAATGAATTTTCCGCCATCCACTTCACGGCGGTAGGTGATGATGGCGGGTGTCGGACGATCTGCGAGCAAGCGCCCCAGGTTGATGCGCGTACTGATAAAGTCGAGTCGTAACTCGACAAGTTTTGCCCCTTGCTCCGCCAAGTGGCGGTGCTCGGCAAGCATGTGCTTATGACGACTTCGGCCAATGCTGACGCAAATCATAGAAGGGCGGAGGCTTGAGGCTTTGAGATCGGAGGCGAGGGCAATTTATTAGCAGTGAAGCCTTGATTATCGCTTACCAATCGCCGTGTTACCAGACCTTACAGCGAGTTTTCAGGCGACCCGCAAAGTCGAGAAAGTAACGAATGGTTAAGGCCTGTACGAGTAATTGAGCCCTGCACGAGCTAAGCGAGAAGACCTCGATAGGCCGTGCTGTTAAATTCGTTGGAATCGGCGGTCGAGTTCTTCACGGGTGAAGACAAGCGACGTAGGGCGGCCATGGGGACAGTGGTGGTGATTCTCCGTGTGGGGGCGTTCTGCGAGTAGGGCCGTGATCTCTTCTTCGGTCAGCGGGTCGCCGTACTTGACTGCCGCTTTGCAACTCATCATGTGCAGAAGCTCATCGCACAAGTCGCGTGCTTCGGGCGTCTTTCCCCCATCCACTAATTGAGCGGCCAGCTCTCGCAAAGCGGCTGCTGGAGCCACCTTTTTGATAAGAGCGTCGGGAAGGAGGAGACGAGCACCGTATCGCCACCGAACGGTTCGATCTCAATGCCGATCTTTCCGAGCAATTCGCGCTCTTCAAGCACGGCGGCCGCTTCGAGGGGGGACAAGTCAACCGGCTCCGGCACAAGCAGCCGTTGGCGTTCGAGTGGTCCGGCCAGTACTTTTGCACGCAATTGCTCATAAAGCACCCGTTCATGGAGGGCGTGTTGGTCGATAATTTCGAGGCCCGCCTCAGTCTCAACAACAAGATACCGATTATGAAGCTGAATCGCTTTGCCTGCCGCGACATGAGCGGGACTTTTTTCTTCGTCGGGAAAACCTTCCGTACCAGAAACCGAGTCGGAGGTGCGATGCGTTTCAGGCGGAGCACCCGCTCCTGAAACGCCACGGCTGAATCGATGCAGCGATAGGGGTTCTCCCGTTGTCGCATACGGTTTGAACGCAGGGGCACGATCAGTGTGGCCGCCAGGGCCGCCGGACGGCTCGCCGGCTGGCCCGTCGAAACGCCGCTGAGGCGCCTCCTTGGCAAGGCCGCGCTGGGCCCAATGGACCAGTTCGCTTGGTGTGTCCGCTTCCGGCGACGCCTCGTCCGAAGTGGCATTCGGAACCCCCGACCGAAGATCGGTCGAAAGAAACTTCGATCGCAACGTGCCTAAAAGTTGGCTGTAGAGGGGGCCTGCCTCAGCAAAGCGGACTTCGAGCTTCTGGGGGTGGACGTTCACGTCGACCAAGTTGGGAGGCATCGAAAGCCGAAGGAAACAGATCGGGCGGCGTCCGGTGAGGAGCAGCCCGCGGTAGGCTTCGCCCAAGGCGTGCTGGAGCGATCGATCGCGTACCGCTCGGCCATTCACCAGCAAGTACTGCATCTTTGTGTGCGAGCGGCTTTCGGTGGGAGCGGCGACAAAGCCCGCGAGCCGGACCGCCTCGCCCTTCTCACGGACATCTTCACTTTCGACCTGAACAAGGGCCCCGGCCAAATCATCGCCAAAAAGTGTCGCGATTCGCTCTCGCCACGCAAGCAGGTCTTCTTCCTCACAAGCGGGAAGATCATGGACGAGCCGCCCCTTGTGCGTGAGCGTGAAATGAACTTCCGGGTGGGCGAGCGCTACACGGGTGAAGGCCTCGGTAACGTGCCCCGACTCGGTCTGAGCCGTGCGAAGAAATTTTTGTCGGACCGGCGTGTTGTAAAAAAGATCACGCACTTCGATCGTTGTTCCGACCGGACAGCCTGCCGGCACGACCGGCTCTTCGGCGCCGCCGTTCACGACCAACTCAGCACCGTCTCCTTCCGCTTGGCGGCTACGTAAGGTCAATCGGCTGACCGAAGCGATGGAAGCGAGCGCCTCGCCACGGAAGCCAAGCGTGTGGACCTCAAACAGTTCTTCTGCGGAACGAATCTTGCTGGTCGCATGGTTGGTGACCGCCAGCGTCAGCTCTTCAGCAGCGATGCCACACCCATTGTCAACGATCCGCACCAACTCAGCGCCCCCTTTCTCGATTGTCACATCAATGCGTGTCGCCCCGGAGTCAACGGCGTTTTCGATCAACTCCTTAACAACGCTCGCGGGGCGCTCGACCACTTCACCCGCAGCGATTTTATTCACGACGAGCGGCGGCAGAGCAAGGATAGAAGGCATGGAAATAGTTGTTAGTTAGGAGTTGCTAGGCGCTAGTTCTAGTTGTTTTTTTAACTAGCAACTAGCGTCTAACTACTAGCGACTCTTTTTCAGTTCAATCCGTATTCTTTGATTTTCCGGTACAGTGTCCGTTCTCCGATGCCGAGCATTGTGGCGGCTTCTTCTCGGTTGCCGGCGGTGACTTTGAGCGTTTCGGCGATGAACAACCCTTCGAGTTCGGAGATCGGTTTACCTACTAAATCGGCAAGGGCCGAGCCGCTGGAAGCTGGTTCGTTCTCTTCCCCTGTGATAGCGGGGACGAATTGTTCCGGCAAATCGTCCAGGTCGAGAACCCCATCCATGTCGACTACCACCATGCTTTCGATCGCGTTTTTTAATTCCCGAACATTGCCAGGCCAATCGTAGGCCAGCAAGCGTCGCCGGGCGGCCGTCGTAACGCTCCTGATTTTCTTGCCGTGTCGCTTGGTGTGAAGTTGGAGGAAATGTTCGATCAGCAGGGGGATATCCTCTCGCCGTTCGGTAAGTCGAGGTAAGCGGACCGTCACGACCTTCAGTCGATGATAAAGATCTTCGCGAAAAGTTCCTCCGGCAATGGCCGCCTCCAGGTCACGGTTCGTGGCCGAGAGAATTCGCACATCGACTCGTTTGACTTCGTTCGTGCCGACCCGAGTGATTTCACCCGATTCGAGGACTCGCAGCAACTTGATTTGCGTTGCTAAGGGCATATCGCCCACTTCATCTAGGAAGAGGGTTCCTCCATCAGCGTACTCGAACTTGCCGACCCGATCGTGTGAGGCATCGGTAAACGCCCCCTTCACATGGCCAAACAGTTCGCTTTCAAGAATGTTTTCGCTTAGCGCTCCGCAATTGAGCGCGACAAAGGGGCGTGGTTTGCGCGGGCTGTTCTGATGAATCGCCTGGGCAACCAGCTCCTTGCCGCTGCCCGTGTCGCCTTGAATGAGTACCGACGCATCGGTCGGCGCGATCCGGCTGAGCCGCTCAATCAGCCCTCGCATGACTTCGCTCTCGCCGACGACCCCTTCAAAACCAAATTTCTCATCCAACCTTTTGCGAAGCTCGACGTTCGCCCGCCGGAGGTGTTGGCTCCGAGCCGCGTTATCCACAACCTACCGGAGCTGGACCAAGTCGAGCGGTTTGAGCAGGTAATTGAACGCCCCACGACGCATCGCATCGACGGCCGATTCAACCGTTCCGTGGCCCGTGACTAAGATCACTTCCGCATCTGGGAGCCGTTCTTTGCTCTCCGCCAGTAGTTCCAAGCCGCCCGTGCCGGGCATGACGAGGTCGGTAACGACAATCTCGTAGATCCCCTTTTCCAGTCGCTCGACCGCTTCTTCACCACTGTGGGCCACATCGCACTCGTAGCCAACTTTGGCGAGGCTCTCTGACATGACCTCGGCGTGGGCAGCGTCGTTATCCACAACGAGCACCCGAATCGGCGGTCCTGCAGCGGCAGCGCGTGTTTTTTCCTTAGCCATAGGGGGCATTATGAGGGGGGAAGGCGGAGGGGGGAAGGCGGAGGGGAAACGATAAGAGCCGGGGCGTCTCGACCATGGCGGGTGGGTTCGCCTTTACTGGGCAACGATCAGCTAAAAAACAACGGAAAACATCGTTGTTGAAGCGATGGACGGTCTGTTTCTTCTCCTTATCGGTAGGCTTACGCCCACCGCTCGCCTATTCCTTCAGCGCTCGCCTGTTTCTCCTCCTTCTGCCTTTCCGAGCCTTGCAACCGCTGGTAGCTCGATCGTGAACCGGGTTCCTTGCCCCACTTCGCTCTCCACAGCGATTGTGCCGCCGTGCGCGGCGATGATCTTAGCAGTGGTGGGAAGACCCAGCCCGCTCCCTGCTGGCTTGGTGCTGAAAAAGGCCTCGAACATTTTCCCCGCAGTGGCGTCGTCCATGCCGATGCCCGTATCGGTAAGATAAACGGCCACCCGGTCACCAAGGTTACGGGTTTGGATGATTAACTGACCGCCACTGGGCATCGCTTGCTTGGCGTTCAGCAACAGGTTCATCAGCGCTCCGCGTAGCGATTCACGGTCGAGCAGCACCGTCGGCAGGTCGGCTTCCAGGTAGGGCACAATCTCAATCCCAGCCGCTTCGCACTCCGGTTCAAAGAAATCGAGAGCGTCTGCAATCTCTTGATTCAGATCCCGCGCGACCAGATCGACGCGCCGCACCTTGGCGTAATTCAGAAAGTCGTTGAGCAAATCCTCCAGCCGTTGGCACTCACGCTGTACGGCATCGACCCGCTTGGCCGCTCGCCGTTGTTCGGGGCTTAGTGGCGTTTCTTCGTCTCTTTCGGGCAACAAGTCCTCGGCCAAGAGCTGCATGTTGAGCCGAATTGTCGAGAGGGGGTTTTTTATTTCATGCGCAAGCCCCCCGGCAAGCCGAGCAATCTCAGCATACTGGTCCATCAACCGCTGGACCGTCTCGTCAGTGGTGGGCTCACGCATGCCTATCAGGATAGCAGAATCTAGCCGGGGGGAAGTTGGACCACGAAAGGGCCGGAAAACACGAAAGAAAAGGAACTAAGAATTAGACGCGGATGAACGCGGATTGAATGGATGTACGCGGATAAAAAGTTTCTTTATCCGCGCTGACCCGCTAAATCCGCGTTCATCCGCGTCTAATTCTTATCGTCCTTTCTTTCTTTTCGTATTTTTTCTCTTTCGTGGTTGTTCTTCTTAACAGCGAAAGAAAAAGCCGGGCCCCGTTTTAGAGGCCCGGCTTGTGTAGGTTGTCGTTATCGTGCGTCAATCACGCTTCGACGGGGGCGGCTTCTTCGCTCTTTTCGCCACCCTCTTCGTCAGCGATCGCTGCCTTACGGCTTAGCTTGACACGGTCTTGGTCATCAACGGCGATCACCTTGACCTTGATCCGGTCGCCCACCTTACAAATGTCGGCGACACTACTGACGTAGCCGTCCGCAAGCTCGGAGATGTGGCACAAGCCATCTTTGCCGGGCAGGATTTCAACGAACGCTCCGAAGTCCTTGACGCTCGACACTTTACCGTCGTAGATGCGGCCCACTTGGACACTGGCCGTGAGGGCTTCGACGCGTCCGAGACCAGCCATGGCCGACTCTTCGTCCGAGCCAGCGATCGTGATTGTGCCATCTTCATCAACATCGACCTGAACGCCGCAATCTTCTTGGATGCTGCGGATGGTCTTGCCACCAGGGCCGATCAACAGGCCAATTTTCTCCGGAGAAATCGACGTGCGGACCAAGCGAGGTGCCGACTCCGACGTGTTGTCACGCGGACGCTGGATTGCCGAGAGCATGGAGCGAAGAATCTCGATCCGTGCCTCGCGGCTTTGTTTGAGCGTCGCACGAATGATTTCCTCGCTGATCCCCATGATCTTCAGGTCAAGCTGGATGCCCGTGATGCCGTTTTGTGTGCCGGCAATTTTGAAGTCCATGTCGCCGAAGTGGTCTTCGTCGCCCAGGATGTCGGTCAGCAGGGTCCACTTCTCGCCTTCCTGCACGAGGCCGATCGAGATTCCCGCCACGGGGTTGGTGATCGGCACGCCCGCAGCCATCAGGCCGAGCGTCGCACCACAGACACTTGCCATTGAACTCGATCCGTTCGATTCAAGAATGTCACTAATCACACGAATCGTGTAAGGGAACTTGTCATGGTCCGGCAGGACGGGGCCGACCGACCGTTCGGCCAACATGCCGTGGCCAATCTCACGGCGACCGGGGCCACGAATCGGGCGGCACTCGCCGACCGAGAAGCTAGGGAAGTTGTAATCGAGCATGAACCGTTTCGAGTACTCTTCCAGAATGCCATCCACCCGCTGCTCGTCACGGCCCGTGCCGAGCGTAATGGTGACGAGGGCCTGGGTCTCGCCTCGTTGGAACAGGGCCGAACCATGCACACGTGGCAGGAGGTCCACTTCACTATAGAGGTCACGCAAATCGGCGGGGGCACGTCCGTCCGCTCGCTTGCCGTCGAGGATTGATTCGCGAATGACTTTGGCTTCCAGATCGTGCCAAGCACTCTTGAACGAGCCAACGGAAAAAGCTCCGTCGGCGTCAGGATCAGGAATGAACTCGGCAAGAGCCTCCGCCTTGAGCGTGCTGCAAGCCTCGGCGCGATCTTGCTTGCCTTCGGTCTGCTTGGCCGCCTTGAGGCGATCGTGGTACGAGCCGAGCTTCTCAAGCAGGCCGTCCGAAGCGGGCGACGTGTACTCGGGCGTCACGTGGCCAAGTTTTTTCTTTAGTTCTAGCTGCATGTCACAAAGCTCGCCGACGACGCGGTGGGCTTCGAGCAGAGCCTCGGTCATTTCATCTTCAGGCATCTCACGGGCAAAGCCTTCGATCATCAGAATCGCGTCTTTCGTGCCGGAGACCATCAGGTCGAGCTCGCTCGTCTCCAACTCTTCTTGAGTGGGGAAAGCGATGAGCTTGCCATCCACCTTGGCCATGCGGACCGAGCCCAACGGGCCCAAGAAAGGCATGTCGGAGATGGTGAGGGCCGCCGAAGCGCCGTTCATGGCGAGCACGTCGCCATCGTTCTGGCGGTCGCTCGACATGACGAACGCTTGGACTTGGACTTCGTCCTTAAAACCGTCGGCAAACATGGGCCGAATCGGTCGGTCGATCAGCCGAGCGGTGAGGGTCTCTTTCGTTGAAGGGCGTCCTTCTCGCTTGAGAAAACCACCGGGGAACTTGCCTGCCGCGGCGAATCGCTCGCGGTAGTCGCAAGTGAGCGGGAAAAAATCAAGGCCAGGACGGGGGTCGCTCGTGGCGGTGGCGACGAGGACCACGGTCTCGCCAATCGATACCAGCACACAGCCGGCAGCCTGCTTGCCGAGCATGCCGGTCTCGATCGAAATCGTCTTGTCGCCAATGGTCTTTTCTACGCGTGTTTTTTTCAACTTACTTCTTTCCTTCTTTTTGATACGTCCAACGTTTGCCGGGGTAAGCGGTTCGCGCCGAGGAGCGGAGGCAGCTAAGGTCGAGGTTTCTCTACCAAGCCTGCCGTAAACAGCGGGCCAGAGAGAATGCGATGAGGGCAGACGCCATGCCTTGAAAAAACGCGCGGGGCGATTTTCTTTGGCCAATTAACGGGCGTCGGGGAGAGTAGCAAACGAGTTAAGAGTGCCGCCGGCAGTGAAAATCTTTAGGCGGCAAGCCTTACTTACGAATGCCCAAGCGTTGCAACAAGTCGATGTACAACTGTGGGTTCTTGCTCTTTACGTAGTCCAACTGACGGCGACGCCGGCTGACCATCCGCAGCAGTCCACGACGACTGGAATAATCTTTGTCGTGGGTCCGCATGTGTTCGGTCATTTCGGTGATCCGATTCGTGAGCAGCGCGATCTGCACTTCGGGCGAACCGGTGTCGGTCGCGTCACGCCCGTACTCTTGTACTAGCTTTTCAATCTGCTCAGTCTGTAGCGGCATTGATGGTCTCGTTGGGTCTTCGTCTAGCTACCGTCCCTTCCGCACGGTCCTCCCCTCCGCTGTCAATCGCGGGGGCTGCACCTGCTCCTGGGCGAGGGCCACTTGTGTGGGCCCCGGCATCCAATAAAAGTGATAGTTCGTTTCCTCAAATACAATACAAGCGGGGCAGTCTACCCCCTCATCCCCGAGGACGCAACCGCTGATCTGGCAGGTATTGGGGTAAAAATCGGGATAAAGCCGGCCGCAATGAGACTTGGGCGAGCCGGGTGCCGTAAGGCCCCGGAGGTTTCTTGAAGACAGAGGCGACCTGACTCTTGGAGCAAGGCATCCGCTGTAAAACCTCCGGCGGCTGACGCCGACGGCTCGCCATCAGTTCACTACGCGGGCTTCGTCCCCTTGGGAATGTCCCGCAATCGGACGACGTTCCACGCCAGCCCCGTCTTTTCCATCAGTAGGATAACCCAATAAGTGGTGTCCAGCTCCCACCACCGGTGGCCCTGGGCGGCGACGCGCTGGTAGGCGTGGTGGTTGTTGTGCCAGCCCTCGCCGAAAGCCAGAAGGGCGACCCACCACAAATTGCGGCTGTCGTCGGTTGTTTCGTAGTTGCGGTAGCCCCAGAGGTGGGTCGCGGAGTTGATGAGCCACGTAACGTGCATCACGTAGACCATCCGCAAGGAAAGCCCCCAAAGCAGCATCGAACAGCCGTACCAAAGGGCGTGCTCCCCCCCCATGCCGAGCGAGGTGCCGAAGTAGCCGATCGCAAACAAAAGGCCGCCCAACACAAAGTGCGTTGGCAGGAAGAGTCGATGGAGCCAGACCATCACGCGATCTTTCATCATGTCGGGTGCGTAACGAGTGAGTAGCTCGTTGTGCCATTTCTTGCCAAAGTTGGGCATGAACCAAAGCATATGGCTCCAGATTTTGCCATCGCGCGGCGAATGGGGGTCTCCCTCTTTATCACTATAGACGTGGTGCTTGCGGTGGTTGGCCACCCAAGTGAGGGCCGATCCCTCGCCCGAGAGTTGGCCCAAAAACGCTAAGAACCATCGGACCGGCTTGTAAGTCTGAAAACTGCCGTGAGTGAGCAGCCGGTGGTACCCCATACAAACACCAAGCGAACCAGTCGCCAGGGTCAGCAAAAGGAAGGCGACCAAGGCTTGCCAACTAAAGAAAAATGGTGCAGCGAGCGCCAGAACGTGCATCGTCCCAATCCACAAGACGGTTGGCCAGTCGAGGCCCCGATACCACATATCCCGCGAATTGGCGGGGGGCATCTGTGTCTCCATGTGGGGACGCGGTTTCTTCTTCGGCTGTTTCTTGGCCCGGGTTATCGTTGAGGGAGAGGGGGAAACGGTAGACATCGGAACGGGGCCTCTGAACGAACGCTAGATAGGGGGAAACGGTATCGTTCTGAGATTGAATCGCAACAGAAGTCCGCTTTCTTAGCTGGAAAGATAGACGGGTAGGGGGGGCAAGGCTAGGGCATAAATGCCCGAAAGCCCGCAATTTTGCTTATTGCTTAGGGGGCCGGCTCGCCAATTTACGCCGCTCTTGGTGGCAACGGTGGCTTCTTCCCTTTGAGCTGATAGACGTACGCCAGCACTTCGGCCACCGCGGCGAAACTGTCGGCAGGGACAGGGTGGTTAATTTCCACCTCTTTGTACAGCAAGCGGGCGAGCGGTTTTCGTTCGACGATCGGGACGTTGTGCTCCAAAGCAAGACGGCGAATGCGCTGGGCGAGAACGCCCGCTCCTTTCGCGAGGACGATGGGGGCGGCCATTGTTTCAGGGTCGTACTGCAAAGCGACGGCTAGTTCTGTCGGGTTGGTGACAATCACATCGGCCTTCGGCACGGCATCACCGGCGCGGGCCATCGCCATCTGTTTTTGGACTTGGCGGCGACGGGCGGCGACTTCGGGATTGCCCTGGAGATTTTTCATCTCTTCCTTCATCTCTTGGGTCGTCATGCGGAGGTCTTGCTCGTGCTTCCATCGCTGGAAGGCCAAGTCGGCCAGTGCCAAAATCACGAGCGCCACGCCAACCCAAAGCAAGGTTGAAAAAGCGGTGTCGGTAAGCAGTCGAGCCAGTACGGGGATTTCAAGCGAGCCTGCTTCGACCAACGTCGATGCCCTGGTCCACAGGACGGCAATACTCACCGCCGCAACAACGATCACCTTGAAGAGACCAAACCCGAGCTTTGCAAAGCCTTGTGTCGAGAGGATTCGCTTCACCCCTTGAAGCGGATTAAGGCGACTAATGTCGGGCATCAATTTTTCTGGAACAAACAAGAAACCGACTTGTCCGATGCTGGTCCCGATGGCGGCGAGCATTAAGAGCCCTAGCAAAGGGACCAAGGCTCCGCCCACTTCATTGAGCAATTCGCTTGAAGCGGCAACCAGCGTTTGCTGGTCGCCCACGAGATCAATGGGTTCCGTTAAGAGCCGCTGGGTTACCGACAGAAGCGATTCGGCGATGCTTCCGCCGAACATCCGCATAAGCCCGGCGGCAGCGACCAACAAGACGGCAGAACCCAGGTCTTGGCTGTAAGGAACCTGCCCCTTCTCGCGCGCCTGCTCACGCCGATGCTGCGTTGCTTCAAACGACTTTTCGCCCGATTGTTCGGCCATAGCAGGTGGTTAAGAAAGAAACGAAATAAAGAAAGAAGAATTAGACGCGGATTACTTTTTTTCTTTATCCGCGATCACCCTTTCAATCCGCGTTCATCCGCGTCTAATTCTTTTTTATGGAATAGGTGTTGAAGTGACGGCGGCGGTTAGGTTTTCTATCGTTGCGGTCAGGGGGCCTTGGAAGGACCAAGCGACGGCTCCGACTGAAATCATCATCATGCCGAGCGTTAGCATCGAGTTGACACCGAAGCCGACGACGATGGTATTGATTTGTGGCAAAGTGCGGCTGATGAGACCAAGGACGAGCGTTGCGAGGAACAGGGCAACCATCAAGGGAGCCGAGCTTCGTACGCCGAGCTCAAAGCCCATACCCAAGAGGCCGAGGAACTCGTGGGCAAGGGCTGGGTTGAAGGTGGCATAGCCGGGGGGGGTGTGGTCGAAAGTTTTTAGGAGTGAGTCGATTAACAGCGTATGACCACCCGCAGTGACAAAGACGGCAATCGTGACGAACATAAAAATTTGGCCGAAAATCGAGGCGTTCGAGCCGAACGCCGGATCGGCCCCCTCGGCCATCGCCATACCACTCAGTTGGCCGACGATTTGTCCTGTGAGCTGAACCCCGGCCAAAATGACCATCACGCCTAGGCCGAGGGCGAGGCCAATAATTGCTTCAGCACCGATCGCTGCGCCCAGTTCGGCAATGTTTGTCATTTCCGGCGTCGGATAATGCAAGCAAAGAGGCGTAATCACAGCGGCCATCATCACCGCAAGCAGCGCTCTGATACGCATGGGAATGGTGGTTTCGGACACAATCGGCGCCGTGGCAATGAGCGCTCCCACACGAGCCAGTACCAGAACGAAAACGACCGCCAGATCGGTGAGTAGGGATTCCATGGCTGA
>JAJRUA010000248.1 GCA_024278035.1 Planctomycetota bacterium
GAGAAGATCGCCAGGAACTTCGCCCGTTCGAGTGGCGGATTCGTCGCATCCTCCGCCTCTTCCAACACCCGCGCATTGAACTCCAGCCAGCTCAACTCCCGATTGAGGAAATGATCCGGTTGCCAGGACGTTTGATGGGCATCGGAGGACATGGGGTGGGGATTTTGCAGACGGTTGAGGGAGGGGGATCGATCCGTCTAATTATAGGTCAAAGCCAGGGCCAATGCTGAGGAGGCCCCGGAGAGTTTTTCGGTCCATCCGGGATTACCGTGGCCAGCGGGCATAGGTACCGCTTTCTAACTTTTGGCCCTTGGCAGTTGTCAACCAGAGGCGTCCGTCGGCAGGGGGCTGGCCACAATGGCCGACGATCGCGTCGGACAAATACGCCGACAGCTCTGCCGGCCCAACCGACGGTGTGTGGCAGGTGGCCAAGAAAAAGACGCGCGACTGGCTCGTTAATTCACGGCACAGTTCAAGCAATTCTGGCAAGTCGCGTTCGAGTTGCCACGCTTCTCCTTTCGGTCCGTGCCCATAGCTGGGCGGATCAAGAATCACCGCGTCGTATTGCGAACCTCGTTTTACTTCGCGCGAGCAGTAACGGAGCACGTCTTCTACGATCCATCGAATCGGCGCGTCGGCCCTACCGCTACGGGCCGCGTTTTCTCGGGCGAGTGCAACCGACGGCTTGGAGGCATCGACATGCGTCACTTGGGCCCCTGCAATCGCCGCGGCAAGCGTGCTCCCGCCAGTGTAAGCAAACAAGTTCAGAACCCGCAACGATCGGTTTGCCCGCTCAACCTTCTTCGTAATCCACTTCCAATTGGCAAATTGCTCCGGAAAGAGCCCCACTTGTCCCGCAGGCGTGGGCGTGATGCCCAAGGTAAAACCACCGGCGATCGGCACCCGGCATTCATGACCCGCAGCCCATCTCTTGGACGACGGTTTCCATACGCCGTCGGCCGCCCGGGTCCCTTCGTACCGCGCCATCGCCTCGCGCCATTTTTGGGGATCCGATTTTGACTCCCCCTCTGCCGCCGGGCAGGCGCGATCCAGGAGCAGCGTCTCAAAGCGTTCGAGTCGCCGCCCTTCACCAAAATCCAATAACTCGTAATCGGGCCAATCGGTCATGCTAAAGTCGACAAAGGAACTCTCAAGGGATCAGAAGCAAGGAACGCGAATTTTAGAAACATCTAACGAGGAGTCTAGCCGCCAAGAACGCCAAGGACTCAGAGCGTATGGATTTTTTCTTTGTACGCTCACGGCCTGTCATGTTAGGATAAACGCCACCTTTTCGTATGTTCCATAGGAAATCAACCGATGCGACCAACCTTCTGTTTATCCCTGTTGGCGCTGTTCGCAATGCCTTGCGTCACAGGCTCTCGGTTCGTCGTGGCGACTCCTGTCACTGTGGTCAACGCCGGGTTCGAGGATATCTCGGGCGAATCGATTGTCAATCAGTTCACTTTCGGAGCCCTTAACGGGTGGGACCTCTACGATCCGAACGGCATCACCAGCCAGGGAAATGGTCCGACGTTTTTCGTCGGCACTCTCGCTCCTGTTGAGCCCGACCCGATTGGAATGCCGGGTGTCTATTCCTTTTTTACGGAGGGTGCCCCCGAAGGAGACCGGGTAGGTATCGCCTTCAACTTCTTTGGGAGTGGCGGAGAAGGAGAGTATGGCCTCGCACAAACGCTCATCGAAACGCTCCAGCCCTACACCACCTACACACTGCAAGTTGATATCGGCAACATCGCTTCGGGCACATCGTCAGGGGGCCAATTCTTTAATCTCGATGGTTTCTCCGGCTATCGCGTCGACCTCTTGGGAGGGAATGAGGTGATTGCCCAAGACAACAATTCTCTCTTTGGATCCATCGCTGAGGGTGAGTTTGTCTTGAGCACCTTTACTTTTTCAACCGGTGCCGATCATCCCCGACTGGGAGAGCCACTCGGCATTCGGCTCGTGAATATCAACGAAGTCGATCCCACGGCACCCAATGCCGATCTTGAAGTCGATTTTGACAACGTTCGTCTCAGCACCGCTCCCGCCGTGGTGGGCGATTACAACTTCAACGGCACCGTCGATGCGGCGGACTACACCATCTGGCGAGACACCCTCAATCAAACGGGCGATGGCCTCGCCGCCGATGGCAACAACGATGGAACGGTCAACCAAGCCGACCACACCTTCTGGGCCAATCGCTTCGGCAACACCGCAAGCGGTGAGACCGAGACGACGTCGGTTCCTGAACCTTCGTCGGCTCTGTTGCTGTTTGCAGCGATGGGGATGCTTGTTGTTCGACGCCGCGCTGCGGTAGCCCATCACTTTCGGAAAGGCACGCTCGTGAGCGGATTCCAATCCATTCTATCAGTCCACCCAAGCGTAGCGTAAGATGCACCAGAGCGCTCGCAGGGCGTCTTTCATTCCGATCTTTTTGCCTTCGTCCCAGCCACGGCTGTTGTACTGGATGGCAACTTCCTGGAATCGTGCGCCCCGGCGTGCCAGTTTGGCCGTAATCTCAGGTTCAAAGCCGAAACGGTTCTCACGCAAGACCATGCCCCGTAACGCTCCGCGACGAATCGCTTTGTAGCAAGTTTCCATGTCCGTAAGCTGGAGGCCCGTCGTAAGGTTCGATGCCATGGTCAGCATACGGTTCCCTAAGCGATGGAGCCACGAGGGATCTTGCTGGGCATTCTCTCGGAAACGCGAACCATAAACCACATCGGCTTCGCCCCGTTGGATGGGCTCGATCAATCGGGAAAAATCGGCGGGGCTGTATTCCAGGTCGGCATCTTGCACGATGACAATATCCCCCCGAGCGTGGCCTAGAGCGGTTCGCAAAGCGGCCCCTTTGCCTCGGTTGTAGCCGTGCAGAATGACACGGACCTCTTCACACTGCTGCTCAATTTCAATCAATAAATCGCGCGTGCCATCGGTGCTACAATCGTCAACAATCACCAATTCATGATGTAAGCCCTGATTGCGAACCTGGGAGATAATCTCACGAATCGTTTCGCGTTCGTTGTAAACGGGCATCAGCACCGAGACTTTCAGCCGTGTTGCTGAGTCGGAGTCGTAAGCGGCCTGTCGTTCAGGCGTACTTGGCGCTATGTTACTCGGCGCCAGGTCGCCATGTCGACGAGCCTCTTCAAGGGCCGCCTCGGCAGCCGCGAGCGTTTGCTCCATCCGCTCTTGGGTTGCTTCGCCTTCGGACGGAGCGCCTTTTGTCGGAGCGGGCGTCTCCGGGCGTTCCTCACGGAAGCCGGGCTGAGAAATCGGCGGTGGGGTAGCGAGATCGGTAGCGGTTGTTTTTGTAACCATAGCGCTTAACCTTCGCCTTGGGTAGCAGGTTCCGTGGTTCGACCGGCGACCTCAGTCGCATGGTTTTTGCGTAAGAGGCGGCGGGGGAGAGCGGGCCATTGGGCCGGCTTGGTTTTCATGAAGTCGGTGATTCGTCGCTGTTCGTTCGGAATGAATTGGGGAGAGCCCCTGTCGTTTACCACATTGCTTCGCCCCCAAAGTTGGGCTGCCGGGTCTTGATAAACGAGTGTCCAAACACCTGAATCCGCTTCTTGCATAACACCACCCGCATGGTCGTACCGTCGATCAACGAGCACATAATCGGGCTCATTCACTTCCAGAACGCGCGAGCCATCAATGGCTCCCGAAGATTCTAAGCGGTTGCGGTCGTACCGATCGCCGAGCAAGAAATCAAAGTGGCGATCAACTACCTTTTGGGGATAGCAAGTGCGAAAGCGCCCATCAAAACCGACCCGTATGTCAGGGGCCAGCGCTGCGATGGCGTATTGGGCCCAATTGAACGAGACGACCAACTTGCCACGCACCCCTTGCGAGGCCATCCACTCGATAGCTTCGACCGGGTAGGTGAACCGTGAGACGGGCAACGAACTAAGCCGCTGGCCGACGAAGAGCGTTTGCAAAGAGATCGTCACCGCAAGGGCAGTAACCATAGTAGCCCGTTGCCAGCGACCGAGCTGAGTTACGGGAAGCCCCTGAGCCGTCTGCTCACGCAAACGTCCGAAGACCGATTGGAGATGCGTTGGCAACCAAAATCCGCATAGGAGGGCAAAGAACGCGATGTGCCTAAGGTGCGACGCCGCCTGCCAACCGACCAGCAGGAGAATCAGCATCTTGACCGGATCGCGTTTCTTTTCTGTAAAGATAAAGGCCAACAGGGTCACTGCGACAAGAGTCATAAAAGGCCAAAAAACCGGGTTGCCCGGTTGCACAGGCAGCC
>JAJRUA010000249.1 GCA_024278035.1 Planctomycetota bacterium
GGCCCTTCGATTTGCTCCTTGGATGGGGTCCAACAACAACTCTAGGCCACCTAGACGGAAAAGAAAGGAAATCGACCACGGGACGGGCGAATAGGCACGGAAAAAACGAGAAGAACACGGATTCTAGGGAAAACGGTTTGTCCGTAAAATCCGCCGTCATATTTCCGACGGATGGGGCGTGTCGTCGTTGCGGAGAGTTTCGATGGCGTGCGGCAAGACGTCGAGCATGAGACGAAGGGTTTCGACCGCGCCGCGCGGAGAACCCGGGAGGTTGACGATGAGCGTTTGGGCGACGATGCCGGCAATGGCGCGAGAGAGATAAGCGTAAGGTTTCCCCGGAAGACAACGCGATCGGGCCAACTCCAAGAGCCCCGGGTAGGGGCGGTCGATGACGTCGGCAGTCGCTTCAGGCGTGACATCGCGTGGGGCGAGGCCCGTGCCGCCGGTCGTTAGAATCAGATCGGGAGGCGTTGGGCTGCCGATCCAATCGCGAATCGTTTGCGAAATAATTGCCTTGTCATCCGGCACGCACTTGGTGTCCGAAACGATGCCACCAAGGGCTGTTTTAACCGTTTCGCAGAGCAGCGGTGTGGCAAGGTCTTCGGCTTCGCCGGCTGAACGGGTGTCGCTGACCGTGAGGATGGCAACGAGCGGTTCGCGTTGCCACTGCGGTTTCTTTGCAAGGGCCGAGGATTTGCCACCCGTTTTTTCGATCACTCGGATCGACTCGATCACAATCGACGCGTTGAGCGCTTTGCCCATATCGACAACATTGAGGGCCGCTCCGGCGATGGCGGCCATGGCTTCCATTTCAACGCCCGTTTGCCCTGCAGTGCTGGCCGAAGCACGGAGCAAGACGACTTCCCCTTCCAGCTTCGCTTGTACGTCAACGTGGGTGAGTGGCAACGGATGGCAAAGTAAAATCGTCTCTGCCGCGCGTTTTGCAGCTTGGATCCCTCCCAAGCGGGCGACTTGTAGGAGGTCCCCTTTTTTGAGTGAGTTTTCACGAATCGCTGCGGCGACTTCGGCACCGACACGCACACGGCCCTCGGCAATGGCATGGCGATTGGTGATGGGTTTCGCACCGACGTTGACCATGCGCGCATGGCCCGCTTCGTCGAGATGGGAGAGGCGATGCTCTTTGGAATTGGTCATTCGTTTTTTCGGTGTCGAAGCGTTTTACGCGTCAGGATGGCGAGGCTAGGTGGCCTGTACTGTTCTGTGGAGAACTTGTTAAAGTGTCCAGGGATAGAAAGGATAAGGGCCGGGGCCCGATGTGTGGGGAGGGATGGCAACAAAGCCGTCGCTTTCGGCAGCGCCGATGACATCGCCCGATCCCTGTAGACGAACCACTTGGGCCATGCCGGGTGAATCGATCCGTACAGGCCGGTGCCAAAGAAGCGGTAAGGTTTTTTCGCCCGAGTCTTTAAGTGTCACCGTGGCGGGTTGTGGACGTGGCACGGCATGGCCACCAACGCATCGTAGAACCGGCCCCAGGATCTGTCGCGCTGTGACCAACACGCTCAAAGGGTTACCCGGAAGGCCAAAGATTGGCTTCCCCTCAGCGATTGCGCCGAGCACCGGTTTGCCGGGGCGTATTTTTAAGCCGTGAAAAAGAATCTCTCCGCCGACCGCTTGAACGACCTCGGGCACATAGTCATGGTCCCCCTTAGAGACGCCGCCCGTGAGGATCACTATGTCCGACTCGGCCAACGCCGCTCGGATCGCTTCCTCGATCCCTTCGGGGGTGTCGATGGCATGTTGTAGCGGCCATGCCTCGATCCACGGTAAAGGCGAAAGCATGGCCAGAAGTGATGGGCCATTGGAGTCGCGCAGACGCCACGGCTCAGGAGATCGTGAGTTGGTATCCCCGGCTTGTACGAGTTCGTTTCCCGTCGTTATGACGCTGACACGGACTTTGCAAAACAGAGAGACCAAATCCGGCACGACCGAAGCAGCGGCGGTGACGGCGACCGGCGACAAGGAAACGCCACGGGCCAAAACCTGTCGGCCTACCAAACCATTTTCGCCCCGGTGGCGTAGATGTTCATCGGCACCCACTTTAGCGCCTTCGCGTAAGGCTACCGTTTCGTTTTCGACGATCGTCTCTTCGATCTTGACCACCGTATCCGCCCCTGATGGAATGGGGCTTCCGGTAAAGATTCGCCGGGCGACACCGGGCGGCAGGGGCTTGGGCTCTTTGCCGATAGAGCACTCTCCATCAATCGGTAGCGGGCCGGCAACGATCTCCGCCGTTCGCACAGCGAAGCCATCCATCGCGCTCACGTCACATGCCGGGCTATCCCGATCCGCCGTAAGTGCCTCGGCCAGCACCCGTCCACCACAGGCGTGGAGAGAGACCTGCTCCGTTGCAATCGGTTCGATACGAGAGAGCATCGTGTCGATGGCAGAATCGAGTGTCATCAAAGGAAAGGAAGACATTGAATTGGTTTAATTCGAACCACAAAATAAAAAAGGAGGTCGCTGTTTCTTTGGCCCTAAGTAGTCGTTTTATTTTTTTGATTTAGTAAACGGCGAAGGGCATCTGGTGTATTGGCCTGGGGAGGGCCCGCCTCTCCGTGGGGCCACGGAACAGCGTGTGCTACCGAATTGCGTAGGGCTTGCTGTAGGGAGCCATCGCCTTGGGTGATCTGTTGTTCTAGCCGTCGGGTCCAGCGGGTGTGGGCAATCATAGGAAAGGGCTGCCACCGATCGGCCGCTTGATAGGCGGCGACTTCAAGGGAGGGATTATCAGCAAACGCCTCGATCAGTGGCTGGAGCCATGAGGCCTCGGGATCGACCAAATCGCAGGACGCAATGCTTAGCAATCCCTCGCCTCGTTGCTCGCGCCGATCCAGCAAAGAAGCCAACACTCCACCCAAGGGGCCAATCCCTGGCCGGCGGTCTTCAATCACACGAAAATCGGCAAGCTTGTCGGTCGAGCGTAGTTGGCCGACCAATGTCACCTGAGCCAACGTCGTTTGAGTTTGGGCGCAGGCCGCCAGACCACTGGCCGTCTTCTCGACCCAGGGAGTGCCCTGCAAGGAATGCGACGCTTTGTCGCAGCCGAAGCGGCGGCTTTCGCCTCCGATCAGTAAATAAAGGGGAATCTCCGTCATTACAGCCCATCATTGCAGGGGAGTCGCAGGGTTGCGGAAGAGTTTATGGGTGGGAAGTGGTATTGGGAGAGTTTACACTAAGTGCCTACCCCTGAACCCCTCAGGAGGCATCCAGCGATCCAGAAAGATCGAAGTACCAGATAGTTTTGGGACGTGTGTACTGAAAGGGTTCGCGTTTCGTACTCGTATCCTATACGACCCGTTCCATGATCGCACGCACGGATCTACTTGTCGACCGCTTCGGACGCCAGCACACCAAACTACGGGTGAGTGTGACCGACCGATGCAACTTGCGTTGCCAATACTGTATGCCGGCAACAGGGATGGTGTTCGCGCCTCGTGAAGAACTCTTGACGTTTGAAGAGATCGAAAGGGTCGTCCGAATCGCCGTCGATCTCGGCGTACGGCAAGTCCGTCTCACGGGAGGCGAGCCCCTTGTACGCCTGGATCTCTATAAGCTGGTTCGCCAATTGGCACAAATACCGGAGCTAGAGGACCTTTCGCTCACGACCAACGGCGTGCTACTAAAAGAGCAAGCCGAGCCGCTTCGCGAAGCGGGTCTGAAGCGGGTGAATATCAGCCTTGATGTCTTGGACCCCATTGCCTTTAAGGAAGTAACCCGGCGTGACGATTACGAGCGAGTGCTTGCCGGTATTCAAGCGGCCCAGCGTGTCGGTTTCGATCCGATCAAAATCAATGTTGTTTCCCTGCGAGGTGTCACTGAGAGCCAAATTACTTTGTTTGGTCAATTCGCCCGCGAAACGGGCCTTGAAGTCCGCTTCATAGAGTACATGCCGCTTGACGCCTCGAAAAAGTGGGAACGTGAAAAGGTACTGATGGCAAGTGAAGTGCGCGACGCACTCGAACAAGAAATCATGCCGCTTCGTCCCATTGCCCAGCCTACGGGCAGTCCGGCAACCGAATACGAGTTCATCGATGGCGTCGGACGGATTGGTTTCATACCGACGGTGAGCCAGCCGTTTTGTTCTTCGTGTGATCGATTCCGAATTACTGCCGAGGGAAAGCTACGGAGTTGTCTGTTTAGCTTGAATGAAATGGATGCTAGGGAGTTACTCCGTAGCGGGGCCGACGACTCCCGAATTTCTGAAATTCTTCGAGAGTCGATTTCAGGGAAATGGGCTGGGCATCAAATCAACACGAGTCAGTTCTTGCAACCGGAACGCGGCATGTCTGCCATTGGAGGCTGAAACCATGCAAATCAAAGTGTTGCTGTTCGGTCCCCAGGCCCAGATAGCCGGCCAATCGTCGATTGAAATCGAAGTGGTAGGTGAAGCCCCTACCGTCGCGGACGTGCTCGTCGCTTTATCCGAAGGGGAACCGGCGCTCGCTCCCTCGCTTTCCGTAAGCCGGCTGGCCATCAATCAACAATTTGCTGCCCCGGGCGACGCGGTCCGTGCCGCAGACGAAGTCGCTCTTATAGGCATGGTATCCGGCGGATGAGCAATTCCATCAGCGTCCAACTCATCCAGGGTCCGTTGGACAGTGACAGCCGCGACCATGCTGCAATCGGTTGTGGCGCGCAAGTCGTCTTTGACGGAATCGTTCGCCCCCAAGAAGAAGGGGCCCCAATCATAGGCCTCAAGTACGAAGCGTACGAACCGATGACGACCCGCGAGCTAATGCAACTCGCCGAACGGATGATCGCAAAGCACGGAGTGTCGAGAATCTGCGTCGAGCATAGCGTCGGCTTGGTTCCGGTAGGTAAGGTTTCTTTTCGGCTGATAGTAGAAAGCAAACACCGCAAAGAGGGCTTGCAGGCGACCGATGAGTTTATCGACGAGATGAAACGCGTTGTGCCACTTTGGAAGATGGCCGTTCATGGACAATGATGCTGGCCCGCCGATCATATCTTCGCCGCGCAGGCTCCCGATACCGAACAGCCCGCACACGTGGCGCACCCCCCTGCCCCGCTTCCTCCACCGGTTGCCTCTTCCGTACCACAGCCGGGCCCGCAGCCTTCGCTTACCGCGTCAGCAAATTGCTCGAAACGCGCTTCCGCTTCGTAGGCCGCAGCAAGCTCGGAGGTCAGCGTTTCAATTTCTGGGTTAACCTCCCCCAGAAAATAAAAATAGAGACCACAGCCATCGAACAGGTGCTCGACATCCAGCAGCGCCGCGACCAGCCCTCGCTCTTCGAGCAGCCGAACGCACGACTCGTAGGCGGCGTGGCGATTTTTTTCCAGCCGCACAGCGAGCAATTCGTCTGAAACGGTCATGCGCCGCAGTAAGGGACCATCGGTCTTAGAAGGAGTGGTCTCGTCGTCTTCGGCCAGCACTTCGCCCATCTCCAGCCCCCGGGAGGTCCGCACAATCACCCGTGCCCCACGCGGATAGCGCAGCGCCTCATCCGAGCGAAATCGCCCCACTTGGGCCAGGGCACCGACACGAACAAGATGATTCACAGGGGGGGAGCCTCAACAAAAAGGAACCTCAATTTCCTCTTGAGGTGGTATTCTGTGTATTGTGACCTATTGTCGCCCTCCCCGCCATGTCCGTTGGAAGGCCCCTTTTAGCTAATCCGCTTGGGCCTCCATAATTTACGGCGACGCTTGCGGAGAGGGGGCTGGAGCCCTGATACTGGTTGTTTCCACTGCCGTTTTCCTTTTTTGTTCGCTTCGATTTCCACCGATGTCTACTCTCTCTCCTGGCGCTGCTGCCCCCTCCTCCGTCCGCACTGATTGGAGGGCCTTGGCCAACCAAGTTTTGGCCGGCCAGCCGATCACCGCCGACCAAGCCCGCGCCGTGCTCGCTTGCCCCGACGAAGAATTGCTCTCGCTGATGGACGCGGCCTACCAGGTGCGTCTCCACCACTTCGGAAAAAAAGTCCAGCTTTACTTCTTGATGAACGCCAAGAGTGGCCTTTGTCCTGAGGACTGCTCCTATTGCTCGCAATCAAAAGTCTCTGACGCCGAGATTCCCAAGTACAATTTGCTCAGCCGTGAGAAGCTCCTCGACGGTGCCCGCATCGCCGCCGAGCAAGGGGCCTGCACTTACTGCATTGTCATCTCAGCCCGCGGCCCGAGTGAACGAGAAATCCAAGCCGTCGAAGCGATCATCCCTGAGATCAAAAAGCAGTACGACCTAAAAATCTGCGCCTGCCTCGGCTTGCTCGATGACGAACAAGCTCGCCGTCTCGAAGCGTGTGGCGTTGATCGTGTGAATCACAATCTCAACACCAGCAGCAGCTACTACGCCGAAGTCTGCACGACCCACACCCATGCCGATCGGGTCGATACGCTCAAGGCGGTCAACAAGGCGGGCATGGAAATTTGCTCTGGCGGGATCGTCGGTATGGGCGAAGAGCCGAGCGACGTGGTCGAAATGGCGATCCAGCTCCGCGAGCTGGGTGTCCATTCAATCCCTGTGAATTTCTTGAACTCGATTGAAGGAACGCCGCTGGCTGAAAAGAGCAGCCTCGACCCACGCTATTGTCTCAAGGTGCTGGCGATGTTTCGCCTAGTGAACCCCGATCGCGAAATCCGCATCGCCGGCGGTCGCGAACTGCACCTCGGCCAACTCCAAGCCATGGGCCTCTACGCCGCCAACTCGATCTTCGTTGGCGATTACTTAACGACCCAAGGGCAAGAACCCCAGCAGGATTATGATCTGATCCAAGACCTCGGTTTCGAGGTGGTGCTACAACGAGAGAAAGAGACCTGCTAACAGCCCGTCGAACGGTGGATAGTAGCTGGGGCTCTTCGGCAACTGATCGGACGCAATGAACAGCGGCTCCGGCCCCTCACTCCGCTGTGGAACGATGACGCACGGATTACAAGCGAAACGGAACGACCACCTTTTTCGTGCGGGCTGTTAGCAGGCAAAAGGGGACGACGCTGAGAGTAAAGCTGCGAGCACAGGCATCCGTAGCGATCAATGCGTACTACCTGACCGTCCTGTCCGATCGTTCTTGTTTCGTATCCAGTGCTCGTAATTTGTTCTCGATTCGGCTGGGTCGATCGAGGCCATAATTGTAGTTTTGGAAGCTGTACTCCCAGTGCCCGTACATCGGGTTGGGAAGGAGGAACCACTTGAAGCCCCAGTACTCGGCATAGCGATCGGCCATTTCTCGCCGTACGGTGGCACCTTGTGCGGTATCGTGCAGGAAATCGCCCAGGTGATCGCTGAGGATTAACAAAATGCGATGATCGGAGGCGACTTGTTCCCGTTTATCGTGATTGGGCCAACCGCCGCCTAAAAGGAGTTGATCCTTGTTAGCATCGTACGGATAGTCGAGTCGCTGAAGGTTTTGTAATGTCCCTTCTCGTGTGGATTTGGGACGTGGCGAGATGTAGATAATGGCTACTCCCGCTTTAGTCACATGTTGCAAGAACTCCTTGGCTCCGGAGACGGCGGGACATTTTGCTTCGTTGCACCAAGCGATAAAACGGGATAGGTCGTGCTGACCGTATTCGAGAATGATTCGCGATTGGTAGGGCGAATTGTTCAGTACGGTTTCGTCCAAATTGACAATCACAGCGGGGGGGAGTTTTCTGTACCCGCCAGCGGCAAACTGTTCTAGCGACGCCGTCCACTGGGGATCGCGCAACGCGAGGCTCAACTTCTCGGTCGCGCAGGAAAAGGTTTGCCTAGCCAAGGCAGAGAACTCTGCCGAGGATTGCATCCAGAGGGCCCCGTCAAGTTGCTCATGGGGCCGCGCCTTGCCCGCCTCCGCATACCCTGTTTGGGCGGACACGTTGCCGCTCAACATACTCAACACGACACAAGCCAACCAGAATGGATTTTGCATTTGAGACGTTTCCTTAATTCTTATGGTTTGAGTAAGCAGTCCATCGGAAGTTTATCATATTTGCGACTCGCCACGGCCCCGGTTTCGTGTTCCGGAGACTTTTTCTGACGCCGATGGCTCGCCTGTTGCACCCCCTGCAAAATTGTGGGTGCGATTTTGCTTCGCGGCATTACACCCACGGAAATACCGGATGGACCTTCAAATACCCAGCTTCTCGCTGGAACGCCCCCCCCCGCTGTGAATTCATGCTACCACTTCTATTCGAAAACATGCACCTCGCGCAAAGGGCAGGCTGCCCCTCCCCCTGCTAGCATATGTCGCTCTTGGCTTGGAACGACCGGGCTGCTACCTTCCCGCCAATCGTCGTTCCGCGCCCCCAGTGTAATGTCCCCACATGCACCGTTCGCTCCTTTTTTTGCTCGTCCTTGCCCTCCCCTTCTCAGCGGGATGTGGTCGCGTTGTGTTTCGTCCGAAGCAACAACCGACTCAGGCGATGACGCTGTCACTCGAACAGCAACAACTGCTCGCTCAACAACAACAAGAGCTGCAACAACGCGCAACGCAGCTTGATACCGACAATCAAGAACTCGAATCGCTGCTCGCACAATCGCGACAACAATCCAAGCTCTTGAGCGATCAAATTCTCGCCACGCAAAATCAACTCCGGGCAACTGCCGAACGGCTTGCCTCGACCCAACAAGACAACACCGACCTAAAACAACGGACCGAGGCCCTGGTCGCTTCGGTTAAGCAGCCAATCGGAGGCGCTGCGATTCGTCCGAACAGCACTTTGTTGCAGCCGATTCGGCTTCGCGAAGCCCCTGGCGTAAGTGTTCGTCAGGATGGCGATGTGATCCGAGTCGCCCTTGCCGCCGACCGACTCTTCTACACCGCCTCGGATCAACTCCAGCCGACCGGCGAACGGCTCGTTCAAAGCGTCGCTGCCGAGCTGTTACAAAACTACCCCGAGCATTTGATCGGAATCGAAGGCCACACGGACGGTGCTCCCCTCGCCTCGGCCCAATTCCGAACGAGCCACCATCTTTCGGTCGCTCAGGCGACGAGCATCTACGACGTCCTTCTACGCAGGGGCGTCCCTGAGGCACAGCTCTTTCTCATCGGACACGGAGCGAACCACCCGCTCGTCTCGAACGCCACCGAAGCGGGCCGCGAAAAAAACCGCCGGCTTGAACTGGTGGTCTATCCCGAGACAACCCGCCGACGGTAAGAAGCGATAAGAAATGGCAGAGACCTTGGCTAAGCGTCGCTCCGTTTTCTCTGCCTGCACGGGCCTCAATAAAAGAGGCTTTTTTTCCCCCGAAGTGTCCTTATGAGGATACCCGTTGGCCTTACTGTTGCCGTGATTTGGCCCGTTTCGTGGGTGTTGGCAACCGTTGCCCCTGCTTCTTGGTACGCATGCTTGGTTTGAGGGTTGGTTACACCACTGCTGAAAACCACGAATTCAGGGCGGCACCACTTGGCCAATCCGGGCGGATCAGAGCGGATGCTGCCGTGGTGGGGGGCGACCAATAAATCGCAATCGTACGGTTCTTGCATGAGAACCTGATCGAGGCCCGGGGATTCGAGGTCGCCAGTTAGCAGTACTCGTTTTCCGCCGTACTCAATTCCCAAGACAAGGCTGTTGGCATTATCGGAACCGGCAACGCCCAATTCCCCCGGATGAAGCACCACGATTCGAACCGCTTTTAGAGGATTAGCCCTCGCACCAAGAAGCAAATGATCGCCTGCTCGCAGAAGACGAATTGGTACCTCGTGCTGCTGGAGGACTCGGAGTAATTCCGCCGGAGCCGAGTGATCGGTCACATCAAGGAACCGAGGAAACATCAATTCAGAAGTCCCAACCACGCCGACCGACATTCGCTCGAGCAATCCGGGCAGGCCGTTGTAGTGATCGACATCCGCATGGGAGAGAATCACGGCATCGAGCCGAGTAATGCCGCGGTTCCAAAGCGTGCGAGCGATTGTGTCGGCGACCTGCTCGGGGGCACCAAGGGCACCTGCATCGCAGAGAATCTTGGCGCCCGAGGGCGTTTCGATCAACGTTGCCGCCCCGTGGCCGACGGCAATAAACGTGCAACGCAAGGCAGGCGGCTCCGCCAGAGTTCGCAAAAGCAAGGGGACGAAGGCCGCCGCGACAACGCCAAGAGCCAATCGCCCAACAACGCTGCGACGACTGGGCCAAAACGTTTCGACCCCTCCCGCAATGCCAAGCAATAGAAACCACATTGCCATCCACCAACCGGCAGGTCCCGCCGTATAAAAACTACCGCTCGGAACCGTCGCCGCCGTTTCGACGATCCCTTGTAAGAGGGTGGCCGAGAGCTCGCACACGATTTGTGGAAGGCCGGTTAAGGTATCGGCGAGGAAGGTTGGCATCCAACCGGTGGCTAAATCAACCACGACGAGCGCCAGCCCGCTAAAGACGATGCTCCAAACCAAAGGCAAGACGGCCAGTGACAAGGGCAAGGCGATTGGCGAGAGAAGGTGGAACTGCGCGGCTAGGAGCGGACCGGTCATAATCAGCACGGCTGCTGAGGCGGCCAAGAGCCAGCCTCCCCATTTGGCCGATGCGAAGCCTACGCGAACAGGGACGGGTCTTGTGATGGCGATAATCCGTCCCAATGACGAGCGGGGCTTAGCACTTCGAGCCATGGCAAGTTGCCCTGCGCCCAGCAGTGTGGCGGCGGAGAGAAAACTGAGCTGTGTTCCCGTACTCGCCCAGGAACCAGGTGAGGCAACGAACACAAAGATTGCCGCTCCAGCAAAAGCATTGAGACTCAAAACGCGGCGTCCGATTAGCGCGGCCAAACAGGCGGATCCTACCAACACGCCAGCTCGCATCGCAGGCGGAGCCGCGCCGGTCAGGCCAACGTAACTTACCACCGCAAGCAAACTCAACAGCAAGGCGGGGCGCACCGATAGCCAACCCAATCGAACAAGAAGCAATGATACCGACGCCACCAACCCGACGTGCAAGCCCGACACGACCAACACATGCAGCGTTCCCGTATGACGAAACGCATCAACAACCGATCGGGATAACCCCGTTCGATCGCCGAGCAGCATCGCACCAACTAAGGATGCAACCGGGGGCGAGAGTCGTCCGTCTAGGGCACGCCCAACTCTCCTGCGAGCTTTTTCTGCAGTGCCTCTCCCTGAACCGTTTATGGTCCAGTTGGTCTTCGGAAGGTTCGTTCGCTTCGTCACGCATGCGGGGGCAAGGGTCCATAGAACAGAGAGTTGGCGTTGGGCCAAAGCGGCTGAGGCGGGATCGCGCTGCCCCGGGTTCAGCGCCGGTCGCGGGCGGCGAAGCTGACCGAACAATTGCAAGTGGTCGCCCGCTTGTACCTTTTCGAGTTGTCCAACGACCACAATTTTACAAATGCCGGATGCCTTCCGCCAGGCGGTACCATCGCGTAGCCGCTGAACCTGTGCTGTGAAGACCGACCGATCACCCGAAGGAATCGCACGAAAGGGCGATGTCGCGTCAGTTGGATAATAATCGGGCGACTTGATGGCGACGACTTCCAGGCAGACAGGCTCTGCGTCTCGCCGGGCAAACCGTCCCAAGTCGTCCTCCGGAAAAGTACGCCATGCCAATCCGTTCCAAGTGGCCGATAGAAAAGCGATCGAAAGCATCAAACCAAGGGCCGCCGCTTGTTCCTTGCCAAGCCGATGGAGCCGATACCAAAAGCCGAGCGCGACCGTTGTTGCCGCAAGCAACCACATGGGCGGTAAGAAAAAATCGGCAAGCAGCCGCTCAGCAATCAGCCCTGTCGCTCCTGCCACCGCAACCCCTACGAGCGGCGAATGGCACGGCCGCATCGGCATTTGGCTCCGCTCAGCCAGCCGCTCAGCGGTCCACCCCTGTGCCGGATCGCCACTCGCCGGTGGATCGACAGGTGCCATAGATACAGAAATTCGAGACAAAATAACAGGAGAAACCGTGCCGTCAGTTTAGTTCGAGTCCCCATCCAATGCGAAGAAAACCGAGAAGTTAGCTCGCCTTGCAGGAAAATTTTTGAACCCCTGCCGCCCAGTTAGCGTAGGCAAACGAGGCACGGTGGGTGTAGACTCTCTCGCACCGCCCACGGAGACAGTGCTTTACGCGGCGGTCAAGGAAGACGCCCCACGATTTTCACCCGCTGTACCTCCGGCCATGAAGCCCGGCAGGCTGCCGCATTCGCCGCTTCAGGGAGGATTTTACTATGTCACGCCACCGTTCTAGGTTACGCCACCGTTCTAGCCGTTCACTTGCAGGTCACGCAGGCCGCACGATCACCGAATTGGCTTTCTTTGCCGCGGTGCTAGCAGCCGCTATTGCCGGTTGTAACCACTCTTCTTCGCCAGAGATAGGGAAATCTGTGTCCAACGACTTCGCCGACACGCCGCTCATCCCGCGCGACGTTCTCTTCGGCAATCCGGACATGGCCCAGGCCCGTTTGAGCCCCGATGGCCAATGGCTCAGTTACTTGAAACCGGTGGAGGGCGTGCTCAATGTTTGGGTTGGCCCGAGCGATGATCCCTCCTCAGCGGTTGCGGTGACCGAAGACAAAATCCGCGGCATCCGCTCCCACAGTTGGGCGTACAACAGTCGCTACATTGTTTACACGCAAGATAAGAACGGCGACGAAAACTTTCATGTTTACGCAACCGATGTCCAAACACGCCAAACGAAAGATCTCACGCCCGTCGATGGTGTACGTGCCCGACTGGCAGGAGCAAGCGAACGTTTCCCCGACGAACTGTTGGTGGGCCTCAACGATCGCGATGCCCGTTTGCATGACATTTATCGGGTGAACATCGAGTCGGGCGAACGGACGCTTGTGCAAGAGAACCAAGGCGTTGCCGGCTATCTTACGGACGACGATTTTAAGGTTCGCCTAGCGATCAATTTCACACCCCAAGCGGGACAAGTTTGGTTACGTCCGAAAACAGCGGAGCCGGGAGAGAAGGGATTTACGGATTGGGATCCGATAGAGGAGTTCTCTTCGGTCGATGCGATGACGAGCGGACCAGCAGGCTTCGACAAGGCGGGCACGGTGCTTTACTTCGAGGATAGCCGCGATCGCAACACGGCAGGCCTCTTCGCCCGCGATTTGGAAACAAACGAGGTGACGCTCATCGCCGAGGACGAACGGGCCGACGTGGGAGGCTTACTAACGCACCCGACCGAAAAGACCCTGCAGGCCGTTTCGTTCACTTACAGCCGACGCGAATGGAAAATTCTTGACGAGGCGATCCGTGCCGACGTGGAGTTTTTGCAGAAGTTTACCGATGGCGAGTTCCAGGTCACGAGCCGAACGCTGGACGACACCCGCTGGACGGTTGCCTACATTCTTGACGATGGGCCGATCGAGTTTTACCTCTACGAGCGGCCTGCCGACGGCGCGCAAAAGGGGGCGGCTCGTAAAATGAACTATCTGTTTAGCAGCCGTGATGATCTTGGTGATTACCCTCTCGTAAAAATGCACACGCCGGTGCTCAAAAGTCGCGACGGGCTTTCACTCGTGAGCTACCTCTCACTCCCGCCGGGGACCGATCCCGACGGTGATGGCGTGCCGAACAAGCCGTTGCCGATGGTACTGGACGTGCATGGTGGACCGTGGTCCCGCGATGGTTGGGGTTACAACCCGATGCACCAGTGGCTTGCAAATCGAGGCTACGCCGTGCTGAACGTCAATTACCGAGGTTCCACCGGCTTTGGCAAGAACTTTCAGAATGCGGCGAATGGCGAGTGGGCGGGAAAAATGCATGAGGACTTGCTAGACGCCGCGAAGTGGGCAATGGACCAAGGAATCGCGATTCCGGAGAAGATCGCCATTATGGGGGGCAGCTACGGCGGCTACGCCACGCTGGTGGGGCTCACTTTTACCCCCGACGTGTTTGCCTGTGGCGTCGATATCGTTGGCCCGTCGAGCTTGGTGACGCTCCTGGAGAACGCCCCCCCTTACTGGCAACCGATCATGCCGATGATGAAACTGCGTATCGGCGACTGGACGACCGAAGAGGGGAGGGCCGAACTGCTCAAGCGTTCGCCGCTGACACGGGTCGATAAAATCGAACGCCCCCTCCTCATTGGCCAAGGGGCCAACGACCCAAGGGTCACGCAAGTCGAAGCGGATCAAATCGTCGAGGCCATGCAAGAGAAGGGGATTCCCGTGACTTACGTCCTTTATCCTGACGAAGGCCACGGGTTCGCTAGGCCTGAGAACCGCACGAGCTTCAATGCCGTGACCGAAGCGTTCCTTGCGACCCATCTTGGCGGTCGTTACGAGCCGATTGGCGAAGACTTCGAGGGAGCGACGCTCCACGTTCCTGCGGGAGCCGAGGGGGTCCCCGGCCTGGACGCTGCGTTACCCGTCGAACGCAAGCAGATGCCCCCAAAGAAATAATTTTCTTCTAAACGGCGGGCGGCTTACTTGCGGCCAATTTGTACGATGGTTCGTACGACGCCACCTTCGCGGAAGAGTTCGAGCTCAATGCGTCGGCCCGTTTCGGTCAGATTCACCAGATTGATCAGATGCTCGTCGTCATCCACCCGAACGCCATCGAACCGTAAGATGACATCGTTTTCGCGAAGGGCGGCGATCTCCGCCGGGGAGTCCTGCTCGATGCCCGTCACATGGGCACCTACCAGACGGGGCAAACCAAAGGCGTTTGCCTTACGCTCGTTGAACGAGTTGTCGAGGCTTACGCCGAGAAATCCACGCAGCGGATGGCCCCCGGTGATTAACTGGCGAGCAATGCGGGTGGCGATGTTGATCGGTATCGAGAAGCCAATCCCTTCGTTGCCGCCTGAGTTGCTGGCAATCGCCGTGTTGAGGCCAATCACCTCGCCACGCAGGTTCACCAGCGGCCCACCTGAGTTGCCCGGGTTAATCGCGGCATCGGTTTGCAAGAAGTTTTGAAAGCGAACATCGCCGTCGCCCAGGTCCAAGTTGTAACGCCCCTTGGCGCTGAGGATGCCCCGCGTGACGCTTTGACTCAAGCCGAACGGGCTGCCGAAGGCAAGCACGTACTCGCCAATCTCTAGCCGGTCGCTGTTGCCGAGGACCGCGGGCGTGAGCTTTCCCGCAACGGAAGCATTGATTGCCATGATGGCGATGTCTGTCTCTTTGTCGCTCCAAACATGGGTCGGTTGGGTGGTTCGGCCATCGTCCAGTCGAACACGAATGCGCGACGCCGCTGAGTGGCGAATCACATGGCGGTTGGTGAGAACATAGTCTTTTCCTCCAAAACGGACCACAATACCCGATCCCGCCTCTTGTGAATCGGAACGGATACGAAACTCCCGGGTCGGTCGGGCTTCGATATGCACCACACTGGGCGAGACAAGCCGCACCACCCGCTTGACGATGCTTAGTTGGGCGTCGAGGGCGTCCACGTCACGAGAAAGCCGCTCGTACTCTCGGGCACGCCTGTCGTTAGCAGAGGCATCGGTAGGCAAAAGGGCCCGGTTTGCCGTGACCGGCGTGAGCCGTGTCGGCTGTTCAACGAGAGGAGAAAAAGGCCGCTGAGCTTGGGCCGTAACTTGGGTCGTAACGCCAGTCAAACCCAGCACGCAACCAACGAACAACCAACGCCCAATGGCGTTTCGGTTTGTCGTCAGTGCTTGGGTTTCGAGCATAAAAAAAGTCGCTGTAAATAAATGAAAGGCGAGCGGCGGGGCGTTAGCCCCCCGATGGAATGAGGGAATAGGGTGACGCCGCTGGCTCAGGGATCATCGGGGGGCTGACGCCCGACCGCTCGCCCGGCAGGTCTGTTCGCCCCATGTCTGTTCGTCAGTGTATCGATTTGGGGAGCGAATCGCACGTCTTTTGAGAGCTACTGCAACTCGAAATCAGAGACCACAACGTCCGCATCCGCATAACCGGTATCGATAACCGGATTGCCATCTTCGACACGGCGATCTTCAAGCGTGCCATCTTCGTCCGCTTGTTGGCATTCGATACACATCGTTGCGTAGGGAAGAGCGTTGAGGCGGAGCATGGGGATTTTTGCCACACAAATTTCGCACAGGCCATAATTGCCTTGCTTCATTCGTTTGAGGGCCTTCTCGATACTGCCAAGTTCCCGGCTTTCAACTTCGGCTAATTGCGAGCTGATTTCGTCCTGGGCCGCATCAAGAGCCGCATCCACAACGTCACGGCCGCTTTGTTCGCGAAGTTGGCGGAGGAGGCTCAAGTCGCCATCAAGGGCTCGGCGCAGTGCGTCGCGACGCTTGATGAGCATTTCCTTGAGCTTGGATAAGGAGTTTTTACGTGCCATGATTCGGTGCCTCCGTAGGGGCTCCAGCCGGTGATCGGCCAGGAGGGTGGGTGCTCGGGGGAGCGGAGCCCGGTTGGTGTCGGTTCCAGTTGCGATGCCTAATTTCCTCCTTCTCTCCAAATCACCGCCGGTCCCCAAAGCGGGGAAGCGGCGAAAACTTCAAAGGGGATATCGCAAACATAGTACGCCGCCCGGCCCGGTTCGGTTGCGAAAAAGGGAGTAATTTCTGATATTTCAGCATTTGCCCCTCTTTAAGGGGCAGCAAGGGGGAGGTGGAGTCGCTAAGTCCTATGGTTGAATTGACTTACGTCGATTTTGTGTGATTGGCGTAATCAGCCCCTCTATCTTGTCTATTTTATGCCCTTAGGCGGGGGAGAAGATTTTTCATGGTTTTGACTGGTTGCTGATCGTGAGCTACATGTTCTTGCACCCTTTTGCGCTCTCGGTCTAGCGTTTCAACGCCAGGCCACCGAGCCACAACGGGCCTCAATGTAGTTCAGCACGAAGAACACCATGTCGATTATCACAACGCACCCGCCTAAGTCTTCTACCTCTTCCTCTATTGAGGAGGCGAGCCCGTCGTACGTTTTGCAGCTTACGGGAGCTGAAGGTCATCTAGGGGATCCGACAGACAAGATTGAAATAGGTTCGCAGCCCGTCATGATTGGCGGTGGTCCGCGTTGCGCGCTGCGGCTTAATGCCCCGGGCACGAAGCCCGTTCATTGCGTTGTGAGCCTCGGCGAAGAGGGCCCCGTGGTCAGGCGTTGGGCCGACGAAACTTTGCTCAATGGCGAGACCTTTACCGAAGCGTTGCTCGCCGACGGAGACTGTTTGTCGATCGGCACGGCCCAAGTCGAGTTCCATTGTTTGTGCGGAACCACAGACGAAGCAACAGAAACGGTCGGCGAAGATGTCGTCGAGATGGAAGAGGCCAGCGAAGAGCTGTCCGACGATCCGGGGGCGATCGAATGGACGCCTAACGCTGAGTCCCCTCAGGCCGATCCTGAAACGTTTTATGAACCGCAATTGCAAGAGGAGCCGAGCGATTGGAGAGCGGATGGCGAGAGCGAGGCGTCCGTTCAGGAAGAGGAGCCCATCCAGGAAACCGATGAGGCGTTCAAGGAACCGCCTCCCTTTGCCGCCGTCGCTTGGGACGCCGAGACAGACGAGTCGGTCGTGTCAGTCATTGAAAAAACTCCCTCAATCGATAGCGTTGCCACGATCGCCGCTTTGCGGAATCGGCTATCGGTCCGTGCAGAGCGTCTACGTCGTGTTGTTATTTTGCTTCGCAACGAACGTACTAAAAGAGAGCAGCAAGCTGACATAACGGCTGAGTCCGTCGCTTTGATCGAACAGCTTCAGGCCGACTTAGCGAGAGCCGAACACCAAGTGGTCGAGGGAGCCGATTCTCTGACCGACTTGCAGAAAGAACTCGCCACAGCGAACGAGCTGATCGAGACGCTGGAAGCAAGCCTACACGATGCGATCGAAGCTACTGCAAACGTTGCGGACGAGCCGTCGCAGGAGCCGGTTCAGTCTTGGGTAGATGCTGAAGAAGAGCCCGAAGTGGACGGAGAATCGTCCCCCTGGCCTCGGGCCGTTGATTCGACGCCAGAAGTTTCCGAGCAAATTGAGGTAACCGAACCGGAAAGCCTCGCTCAAGAGCAAGTCGATACGCCGGTTGCCACCGAAGATTTGTGGGGGATCGAGCGTCTCTCCGAAGAGCCCACCGGCGAGGTTCCTCTCGCTTTTGATGAGCCGATTTCTGAGGAGCCCTCCTACGAACCAAGTCGAGAGGCATGGGGTGAAACACCCACTGAGGCATCCATCGAGACGCCCGCCGAAGAATTGACCGGTTCGCTGGACGATGTCCTTTTGCCCGGCGAGACGCACTTTGAGCTAACCGCGGAGCCCGAAGAAGCGACAGTCGTCGAAGACGAATCGCCGGTTACAGAAGCCACCGAAGAGGGAAACAGTGTCCTCGCATCACTGATGACACTTCCATCGACGGAGGCTCAAGAGTCGTCGGAAGCCCCCGTCGAGGCCGAGTCGTTCATAGACCGATTTGCTCATTTGTTGCCCGAAGAGAGCGAAGAAGAGGCCACAACGGAGCCTGCCTTGCCGGGTAGCTTTGAGCCGGAAGCATCTTTTTCCGATGTGTCGGACCATGATGAAGAGGAAGAAGAATCACTCGACGATTACATGAAAAAAATGATGGACCGCATCCGTGGCGAAGGGACCCCGGCGACGTTTGTATCAAAGGTACCCCAGCCCGTAAAAACCGAAGCCCCGTCCGAAACAGCATCGGTTGCTCAAGAGGCAGCCGCTCCCGAACCTGAGTTGGCACCTATCCAAAACCTTGATGAAATGAAGCGAAGCCCGACTCGTGAATTGGGTGCCGACCTGGGAGAGTTGCGTCAGCTAGCTAACCAATCAGCCCGTCGAGCGATCGACGTTTCGGAGACGAAAGACCGCCAGGGACATGCAGCCACGTGGTTTGCCGTTGCCGGCATCGGTGCGACGTGTGGCTTGCTCGCCTGCTTGACCGCTCCCTCTTTGCTCGACTGGCAATTTTTCGCCGGTGTTGCCGGTGTCGCCGGAGGGGGGTACCTCGGTTACCGCACTCTCAAAGTGATTCAGCGTTCTGCCTCGCTCAAAGAGAATGCGATGAATGAAGTAGACGGCACGGGCATTTGATGGCATCGGAGACGCTCTTCTTCAGATCATCGCCGTGTACTGAGCCGTGACGGTCTCGGTGATTCCGCCCCGAGGGCTGAACGCCGCCTCAACCTTCATCCACTGAGGCTCGGTCGTGATAACAAGATCATCAAGAATCGTGTTCGTCACATGCTCGTAGAAAATCCCCTTCGTTCGGTAAGCGAGCAGATAGAACTTGAGGCTCTTTAGCTCGATGCATTTCTTCTTGGGTGTGTAGGTGATGGTGATCTTGCCAAAATCCGGTTGCCCCGTCTTGGGACAGAGCGAAGTAAACTCTGGTTGAACGATCTCAATCTTGTATTCCCGCTCAGGGAATTGATTCTCAAACGTCTCAAGTAAATCACGCTGTTCGGACATAGTGCAAAAAAAGGGAAGGTACGGGGAAATGTAAAGGAGGAAATATGAAAGCCGAAATGTAAGAACCGATCCGTGAGAGCCGAGCCGTCCCCGGCCTCGGCGCGCCGGCTGTCACACGGCCCCACATTCTGGCATCATACCCCCAATCAAAGAAGACCCACCTCCCCCACCTCGCCAAACGCCCCCCCGTGCGAAAAGCCATCCTCCTCCTCTCCGGAGGCCTCGATTCCGCAACCACCGCCGCCATCGCCCGGAGCGAAGGCTACGCCGTCCATGCGCTGAGCATCGACTACGGCCAGCGACACCGATTTGAGCTCGAAGCCGCTGGCCAAGTCGCTGCCGCGGCAGGCGTCGCTGAGCATCGTACCGTGAAGATCGACTTAGCCCAGTTCGGCGGCAGTGCCCTCACGGCCGACATCGCCGTTCCGCAAGGGCGTACCGAAGAGGAAATGGTCACTGGTATTCCCATCACCTACGTACCGGCACGAAATACGATCCTGCTCTCGATGGCTTTGGGATATGCCGAAGTTGTTGGGGCAACCGACCTGTTCCTCGGCGTCAACGCCGTTGATTACAGTGGCTACCCCGACTGCCGGCCTGAGTTCGTCGAAGCGTTCGAGCGATTGGCAAACGTGGCAACCAAGGCAGCCGTTACGGGCACCCAACCGCTTCGCATCCACGCCCCGCTGATTAAGATGACGAAGGCCCAGATCATTCAGCGTGGTACCGAACTGGGCGTCGATTATAGTTTGACCCACACTTGCTACGCCCCCAACAAGCAGGGCCTCTCCTGCAGAACGTGCGACGCTTGCTGCTTACGCCTCAAAGGTTTTGACGACGCAGGAATCACCGACCCGATCGAGTATCTCCCTTTGGCTGACCGCTGATCGCTCTAGAGAAAATGAAAATCGTTGAAGTCTACAAATCGGTTCAAGGCGAAGGCGTTCTCACGGGCACGCCCAGCGTGTTCGTGCGCGCTAGTGGCTGTAACTTGCGGTGTCGATACTGCGATACGCCCTACGCCTCTTGGAAACCTGAGGGGCAAGACCTATCGGTAGATGCCATCACGGCCTTGGTCGAAGAATGGGATTGCCGACATGTCGTGATTACCGGTGGCGAGCCAATGCTCTTTGCTGAGCTGATTCCCCTGTGCGAACGGCTCCGCCGTCTGAGGCGGCATGTGACGATCGAAACGGCCGGGACGCTCCATTTGCCAATCGTTTGTGACTTGATGTCGATCAGCCCCAAGCTCTCCGCCTCGACCCCTTCGGCCCAAGAGCACGCCCACTGGTCGCGCCGTCACGAACGCTCTCGCCGACGACCGGACATTGTCCGCCGCTTGATGGCGGAGCACGATTATCAATTGAAGTTCGTCATAGATTCGGCGGAAGAGTTGGACGAAGTCGAGACGTTTCTCACCGATTTGTCCGGCGTCGATCGCGAACGCGTTTTGCTCATGCCGCAAGGCGTAACGATCGGCGAACTCGAAGAACGTGCCGCTTGGCTACGCCCGCACTGCGAAGACCGTGGATTCACTTTCTGCCCCCGCAAACAGATCGAGTGGTACGGGGCGAAGCGAGGAACGTAAACGCCAAAAAGGTTCTCTCAGAGCTCGCCTTCGCTTTGCCAATCACGGGGGCGCTTCACCGTGTCTCTTTGCCGTGGCGGTTACTCAGCCGCCGAAGTCTCGGGGGCTTGCAAGGCCCCGACTCTTACGAGGCCCCCGGCTCTTACGAGGCATGGTCGAACACCGGCTCTTCCTTCTGGTCCAGCTCTCGCATCTCGACGGTTTGCTCCACCCTGTTCGTAACTTCCTTCTCATCGATTGTAACGACAACGTCCATCACCTGAGTGATTCTGGAACGAACGAGCCGTCCCGTTTCGCGGTTGAACAGGATCTGCCCCGTCGATTCACGGGTGGCGATTGTCATTTCCATTTCGAGCTGGCCGCGGCCCACTGGCCGAAGAGTTTCCGAAACGGAAAAGGTCTCAAGCGTTTGCCCCTCGATCACTTTTTCACCGAGATAAGTGTAGGTGGTTTCAACCTCCAACTTACCCATTTGGGGCGCACGGATTGTAGCCATCTTGGTCCAACTCTTTCCTTCGGTGAGGGGGGCATCGGGAAACTGAAAAGCCATTTTCTTGACCATTTGTTCCAACATGTCGGCGGACGTGGATCCTCCCGGCACTCGCTTGAACGCCTCGGCCAATTCCTCGGAAAGTTGGACTTCGGTCAGTTCGCCAGTGGGGGCCATTGTCAGTTGCATGTCCGATTCGACCAAGGTGTCCAACATGGGCGCGACCATCGCCCCCATGCCGACGGGCGGATCCTCGCTAGCCGAATCGTAGGTAAATCCTTGCCCCATCGGCCCGTTGGTCTTCATCACAATTCGATCCACACTTTGGGTGATTAGGGCGTCCCCCTCGTCACGAACTTCACCCACCCTCCACCGGAGGAGCATTTGCTGGTGAGTTGTCGATTCAATCGCACCCGCCCCGCCTGCGTCCATCGACATCGTCATCGATTGCGTCATCAAGTAACGCGTCTCCTCTCCCTCGGACCACTTCCACTTGAGCGGCTCCGCAGCACCAGCAGGAAGAGAGAAGAGAAGGAGTAAACCGATTGTGGAAAAGCGAAAAATCAAGATTTTTCCTTATGGCAACTAGAAACAGGGTTCGCGCGGAGACGCGAAGAAAAAAAGTAACCGTTCACGGGTAAAATTGGTAAATCGCGGATTTGAGAAAGTTGCTATGGTTCGTAGATGGCGAGCAAGGACGACATTATCGCGAATTTGCGTAGGATTGTCGATGCACAAGCGAAGACCATCGAGCGGCTGGAGAAACGCATAGCCGACCTGGAACTCCAGCTTGCCGAGGCGTTGAAAAACTCGTCGAACACCTCGAAATCATCCAGCACGTCGAACGGCTTGACCTTCCAATCCATGTCACCGAGCATCGACTACGAAAGTACCTGGATGACGATGGCAAGACGGTTCTTCCGGACGTGCCGAAACCAGCCGATCTTTGGGCCTCGGATGCTGGCGTTGAACCGACCAACAATCATTCGGAACAACCGATTCGCCATTGCGTAATCGATCGCCGCCCTTTTTGCCAGGAAACATGGGCCAGGGGACTCGCAGCACA
>JAJRUA010000026.1 GCA_024278035.1 Planctomycetota bacterium
GCGTTCGTCGGTGGTTGATACCGGCTCGAGCGCCTTTTTTATGCGCTGGGGCAAATCGTGTTAGGAGCAGAATATCTGTCTGAGGTTGCTCTCAAGGCGGTGCGTTCAAGAAGCTGCTATCAACGGGCTGCTATCGTCGATCTAAAATAATTCCAGGCGAGGCTTGTGCTGGGGGTTGCCAAGGGCGTCCCAAGCCTTGAAGGTTCCTACGCCCCGGGTTAATTTGGCGCCCCGGGTTAATTTGGTTCGTCGCCACGAGGGGATTCGCTCCCCACTGGTCGAATGTGACTTTCTTTTTCAGCAACTGGCCATTTCGCGAGATCGTAAGCTCGACGGTGTCTCCTGCTTGAAACTTGCCAATACGCCTTGTTAAATCAGGGAAATCGCGAATCGTCTCGCCTGCAAGTTTGGTGATCGCGTCGTTCTTTTGCAGCCCAGCTTTTGCGGCAGCCGAGTTGGGGGTCACTTCAACGATAAGAACTGGCCCCTGGCGAAGCCCATCGCCGCGGATTCCTAGCAGGGCTCCACTTCGCACGTCAATCTGGACGTTGGGGATTTTCTTTTTCAGTTGTTCGATCGTTTCTTCCGACATCCGCGTGCCAAAGAATTGGATGCGACGCACATTTGGCATTTTCACGAGATCGGCAAGGGCGTTATCGTCGAGCGGAGCCGAATAAAAACTAACCGTCGTTGCACGGCGCATGGCTTCCAAATGCTTGAGCCCTTCAAGTTCGCCTTTCCATTTTGAGTCGACAATTACTTTAAGACGGAGAGGCCTATTGCCAATAATCGGCTGTTGGTTAAGGTTGTCTGCCTCAAAACGTCCTCCAAGTGCGGCAAAACTTTTAAGAGCGACTTGTTCCCGTGCATTGGCGAGCAGTTCCGACGCCAAGCCGGCTTCGATCGGCCGGTTGGGGAGCAGCACCAACTCTTCGAGCGTTGCTATCTGTAATTGGTGGTCGGTCGATTCCGTCCAAGCGAGCATGATATTCAGCGCTCTGGTTGAGCTTTCTAGCGAACCAGAAGTTGCCTCTTTGGAAACGGCTTCCAGAGCCGTTCGACCGGCTTTTCCCAAACTTTCCTGGGCTCTCTTGCGAACCGCGTACAGATTGTCGTCAAGTTGAAGGACCCAGGCAGTAACCTGAGCTTTATCGGGCAAGGCGGCTGATAACTTATCGCCGGGTAAATCCTCCTCGGCGGCAACGACTCGACCGGCAAAGCCGCAGAGTAACAGCGCCAGACCAAGCCGCCAGCCGGGGTTCCTTAACTGTTTTGCAGAAAGTAGAAAGCGGGAGATCATGGAGGAAGCAGTTTCCTAAGTATTTGAACGAATCTTGAACCGGCGATAAGCTTCGCCTACCACTATTGTAGCACTTTTTTGCGAATTACTCAGAGCCCTATTTTCGGGAGAAGCAGGCTTCTGCCACCGCCAGACGAGTTGTCGTCTGGCGCTTCTTCGACTACCCTCGGTAGGATGAAATTTGCATTGTTTGGAGCCGACCAGGAGAGCCTCTCGCTGGCTCAGGCTGCCGTTGAGGCTGGCCATCAAATTGTATGGGGCGGCGACGTAGCCTCGGCTCGGACTGGCTGGGATTTGCCCTGGCTTCCCGACTCCGACTTAGCCGACCAATGGGAGGAACTGCTTGAACTTCCCCCCGGCACAGCCGTCATTGTTGGCCGGGGCGAAACGCCTGCCGAGCTTCGCACAGACCAAGTTCTTCAACTTGTCAAAAGTGGCGTTGCCGTGCTGACGACATTCCCGCTAGTCGATTCGGTGCTTAGCTACTACGAAATCGATATGGTTCGCTGCGAAAAGAATGCTTTCCTACAGCATTTCAACCCGCTTCTCCAGCAGCTTGAAGATTGTGCCCAATGGGTTGCCGAGGGACATCCTGAGCTTGGGGCAATCGAACAAGTCGTCTGGCATCGTCCTCTGGCCGAACGTACCCGCGAACAAGCCTTGTGGCATTTCGCACGCGACGTGGAGCTTCTCGACCAAGTTGCAGGCGGGCTCAATCGTTTAGGTGCCCTCGGTTCTCCCGACGAACAAGCAACCTATGCTGGCTTGAGCTTACAGCTACTTGGCAAAAGCCAGATTCCCGTCCGCTGGGAAGTCGGCCCGGTCGAGCAATCTGCTGAACCGCGTTTAACGCTCGTTGCAAAAAACGGTTCGCTGAAATGGAGTTTCAACGAAACAGGTCGCGCCGTTCAGCTCGAAGTCAACCAAGCTGGGCAAGCAAAGACCGAATCGATTGAGCCAGTCGATCCCTATGCCGCGGCGATCCGTCGTTTTGCCGCCTCGGCCGAGCAGGCGGGCAGTGAAGAATCGGATTGGCCCTCGGCTCTTCACGCCATGGAGCTGGCCGACACAATCGAAATCAGCCTCCGACGTGGCCGGATGATCGATATTCACGACAAATAACTTACCGAAGAGATGGCCTTCAAAGGCACCATGTCCGCAGCCGGCTGTGGTGTGCTACTGATACTGCCCCCACTGCTACTTACCGCAGGCTGGATTGCCGAGTTGCTCGGGCTCTCGGTTGCAAAATACTGGCCCCATGCGTTGCTGCTGCTATTAGCCATTTTTTTGCTGTTTCAGTTTCTCCCGAGCCTGCTGCAACCTCTGAAACCTTCGGGCGACGACGCGGTCGAATAGCAACGTTTTTGAGCTTTCAAGTTTGAGCTTCCAAACAAGCCCTGAGATTGCAATCACTGGGCTTGAAGTCTGTGCGGACTCAAACCGCTGGTGCTAGCGTCGGGGGATGTCAAAGATTAACGATTAGGTAAAAGTTAAGGTCTCTGCTAGCCGATTTTCTCTACTGGTGAGCTCTATGCGCTCGCCTCGAGCGATTCCCTTTATCGAGATCCTTTCGGTTGGCCAAAACAAGCGTGCAACGCGACAAAATCACCTATCGCCTTTTGCTAGCAATCGTCTTAACGGTTGCCAGCAACGGCTGCGCGCAGTTGTACTGTTTGCCCGACGACTGCGCGGCTGTTGTCTATGAATGCGACCTAGCTCGTCTCGCCCACGACCTTTGTAGCGATCAGCCGTTTCCCGATTGCGCTAGCCCTGTGGGTTGTGGTTCTATCAACGAAGACTGCATCGACGAAGATTGTAATGCTGAGCCGGAAGCTGTCTACGAGAGCTCTCCGCCCCAACCTGGCCCGTTGAAAGTTTGCCAACGTCTTCGCCAAAGGAAATACGTTGAGTCGGGACCGCCGCCAGTAACGATTCGGCCAGCGATGCCGCCCAAGTTCTTCCCCGTGCCTACGGGACCGGTTTTCTCTCGGGTCAATATGCAAGCAACTGGCCCAGCTCGCGGGACGGTCGAAGTTGGAAACAACTCGCAGCTATCATTTCCAGGTAGCTACTAGCTCCGCTAGCCTCTCGGAATTGCAAACGGCCTAACCGCGCCGATATTCTGCCTTCTTGCGCCC
>JAJRUA010000250.1 GCA_024278035.1 Planctomycetota bacterium
CGGTTCTTCCGCTTTAGCGACCGATTCAACAGCCAGCCGACCGTTCTCCACAATTTGCAGGTCCGCTCCAGCGCGTGAAAGCACGTAGCTAATCAGTCGTTGGTTATCCACGCCATCCTCCGCGACAAGCAAACGGTAGCCCGTGAGCGGCTTTTCAGAATCGTAGGGAGGCGGATTGATTGCCGTGTCGCTTGCGGAAACTTCGAGAGCAACCTCTTGGGGAAGTGTCGCCGGTGGGGTCGGGTTGCCGATCGGTAGTGAGAGTGTGAAGCAACTGCCGGTGCCCGGCTCACTTGTGGCAGAGAGTTTACCTCCCATTTGGTTCGCCAGCCGTCGGCTGATTGCTAGCCCCAAGCCAGTCCCACCAAAACGTCGCACCGTTGAATCATCTTCCTGGGAAAAAGGATCGAAGATGCGGCGCAAATTTTCCGGGCGAATGCCTATACCCGTATCGTGAACTTCGAATAGCAGCAAGGAGTCCTGCCCCTTCTCCGGGCGAATCACCAGTTCAACGCTTCCCTGTTCGGTGAATTTCACTGCGTTGCCCAATAAGTTCAGCAACACTTGCCGCAAGCGAATCGGATCGGCTTCGACCCACTCGGGCGTGTCCCCATCGATTTGAGCGCGTAATTCGATTCCCTGGGCATCTGCCTTGACTTGCATAAGCTGAACGACTTCATGGGCTGCTTTCGCAGAGGAACAGGCCTCTGAAGAGAGGGTCATTTGTCCCGCTTCGATTTTGCTCAGATCAAGAATGTCGTTGACCACAGCAAGCAAGTGCTCACCATTACGAAGAACCGTTTCTGCTGCATCGCAAAGTAAAGGGTCTTTGGTTCGTTCTCGAAGAATTTCGGCAAAGCCATTGATTGCTGTTAGGGGAGTTCGGATTTCGTGGCTCATGTTCGCGAGAAACGCACTTTTCGCTTGGTTGGCGAATTCGGCACGGCGTCGTGCTTCGGCGACGACGGCATTCTTTGCTTCCAGTTCGTTCCTTTGCTGCTGAAGCGACTTTTCTGACACTTGCAGACGACGGCGTTCAGCGCGGAGCGCATCAAGTTGCTGTAAGTTTTGGGTTACATCCTCAAATAGAACCAATGCCCTTTCCGGATGATCCGAGAGAGGGCTGATATGCGTTTTATGAATGAGTGGCTGGCCGTTGGTTCCCGAGAGCGGGAGAAACTGTTGGTGCATCGTCGCCGAAAGCACAATGGATTGGCCCTGTTGGAAGACCGACTCCAGCCGGTAAGAAAAACGCTCCGTAGCGTACCAAATAAAAAGATCAGGGATCGACCGGTTCATTGCCTGTTCGTGAGAGACGCCCGACCATTTTGCTAGTGTTGTGTTCCAGCAGTGGACAATAAGATTTTCATCAAGAATCGCAACCCCGATGGGCAAAGCGTCGTAAGCATCGATCGCATTGGCATGTGGCATGATTTGCCTCAGATGGAGAGAGGTGTTAGCTCCCCGCGAAAGCTAATTTTACGCGACCGTTGCGAGTAAACGCTCAAGCAGGACGCTCAATTCTTCGGTGTTAAAGGCGAGCAACAAAGAGCCACTGACTTCACTGTTTGCCACATCAAATCGGGCGTCGGCGAGCAAGCAAGTGGGGGCTGTCGCGGCCAAAATTCCAGATGCTTTATCTAAAAGAGCGTTGGTCGCAGGACCTGAGTACAGTTCGGGGACGGTGTAAATGAAGTCGTCTTCAAAAAGGTTCGCAAGTGAACCAAGAACTCCATTCAGAACGATGTTGCCAATTTCTTCGAGGACACCTGCCAAGTCGAACTCAAGGGCATCTCCCTCCGCGTCGGGATCGCCCACCAGTTTGGCGAGGGCTACGCCGCTTGCTTCGGGGAAAGCAAGCAAGGCTCGGCCAGTCATGGCTCCCGAGAAGCCTTGGACCACGGACGTATCGAGTTGATCTCCTCCCGATTCGACTAAACTTCGAAGCTCTTCAGGGCGACAAACACGGACACGAGGAACACGAAGCACAATCGCGCGATCGACGAGCGAATTCAATGCTGCAGCGGCTCGGCCTACGCCGATGTTCACCGCTTCGGTAAGGGCATCGAGTTGATCTTCACTAAAAGTTGGATTCGTAGTTTTCATCCGACCGGTAGCTCCTCGGGGTTGAGGGCTCGACTCACAGCGGCACAAATCTCGTTTGCCTTGAGCGGTTTGTTGAGCATCTCGGTAACGCCAATCGCTTCGCACTTTTCGCGAGAACTTTCTTGGATATCGGCAGTGATAATGACAAGCGGCACCGTCGTATTGAGCTCACGCACTGCGGTGGCAAACTCAAAACCATCCATTACCGGCATCAAAAGATCCGAGAAAATGAAGTCGGGGCAATCGGCCTGAAAGGCTTCGAAACCCTCGGCACCATCGGCGGCTTCACGAACTTCATGGCCCGCCTTCTTCAGAGCACCGACGATCAATCGCCGGGTTAGTCGGGAGTCATCCGCCACAAGTATCCGTGCCATACTGTTCTCTCGTTGGTCATGCAAAAGGATCAAATAGAGGGCTCTTCCCTCGGAACTAGAAAAATCTAGCCCTCACTCCAAAAGGCACGGACGTGCTCGCGGTAAACCACACACACAATCCGAGCCGCACAACCGGAGCGACCCGGTGCATAACGGCAAGGAAAGAATTAGACGCGGATGAACGCGGATCGAAGGGATTGTCGCGGATAAAAAAACGGATCTTTTATCCGCGCCTATTGACACCTGCGCAAGGAAAGCGTCAGGCCGACCATCGGAAGCCGGTTTTAGCCGATGGATATCAAGCCAAGGGGAAAGTTGCTGGCGCAGACATCAAGAATTCGTTATTTCAGAAGGGGTCTCAGGTTCGCGGCGTGCGGTGAGGGCGAAGAAGCAGGGGACAACCACCGTTCGCACAAAGAAAGTATCGAGCAAGACGCCGATCGCTAAGGCGAATCCAAGTTCTACCATGCCGCGCAAGGTGCCGGTCGCCATCGAGAAAAACGTGCCCGCCATAATCACGCCACAACTGGTGATGATGCCACCTGTTGAGATAATCGCTCGCCTTAGTCCAGCGCGGAGCCCGTGTTTTTCCTGTTCCTCAAAAACTCGCGTAACGAGATAAATGTTGTAGTCCTGCCCGATGGCGATCAAGATCACGAACAGAAAAATGGGGACTTTCCAATCGAGGCCATGATAGGTCTCTCCGTAACACCAACCGAAGAATAAATCGGTTGCCCCGAGCGTTACCCAGTAACTTAGTAACACCGTGATAATCAGATAAGTACAGGCAAGTGGCCTGCGAAGCAAAAGGATCAAAACCAGGTAGACCGCCGCGACGGTGAGGATCTGAATGCGCGTCCGATCGCTGTTGGTAACAATCTCTAGATCGCGCATGCCGGGCGTGACACCCACGAGTTCAAACCGTGCTCCAGCCCAAGGGTTCGGGTTGCCCTCCACGGTCTTTTGGTCAGAAAACGTGGCGAGTGCCGCCTGGATAGCCGGCATTTGGTCACGCGCCGTTTTAGAGAAGGGATTCTCTCTCAGTAGTACCGATACCTGTGTTACGAGGCCGGCGTAGGGTTCCGTTTGAGAGACAAACGTCTCGGCAGTAATTGGCGATCCGGCTGCCGCAAGATCGTGTAGAGCGGCTCCTCCAATGAACCGACGTTTGCGTGGATCGCCACCGGTCGGTAGGTAAAGGCTTCGTACGTCGGCGACCGATTCAAGATCGAACAAGAGCGAGTGCAGTGGCGCGATCGCGTAACGGCCATCGGCTGTGTTCAAGTCCAGGGGTTGGCCATCGGGAAGCAGGGCGTCCTCCGGCAATCGGGCGATCACGGTCATCGGAGCAATGGTCCCTTGATCGTAGTATCGGCGTACCATCTTGGCACCTACGACCGAGGTCCGATTCGGTGCCAAGTCGGCCATGAAGTCGTGCGTCACTTTCACTTGCGAACCGACATAGATGAGCGGCGCCGCTAACCAAGCGGTTAGAAGAAGGATCGTCACCGGTCGTTTCATCACCAGATCGCTAACCCAGCCCCACAGTTTGCTGTCGCGAGACTCGGCTTCGCCCGCGTCGTCAACAATTTGTCTCCCGAAGGGCCAGAAAATTAGCGGCCCCAACGCTCGCATGAGCGCCGGGGTGAACGTGACGCAGGCCATCAGAGCAATAAACAGGCAAACCGCAATGATGGGCCCGCTGCTAACGAACTTGCCATACTGGGCCAATGCCATGGTGGAGAGGCCGAGGATCGTCGTAAACGCGCTGCCAGCCAGCGCGTTGCCAACATTTGCCAGCGCCCGACCCGGCGCAACCTCAATCTCAACTCCTCCGGCCAATTCCTCTTTGTAACGAGCGATCAGAAACAGGCAGTAGTCGGTTCCGGCTCCGAAGAGGATAACGACGACAAAAATCTTGGTTGTTGTAAAGACTTTGAAATCGGACCAAGCAAAGTCATCGGGCCCAAAATTGTCGGCCAGAAGTGCCACCACGTCATAAGAGACCGACATCGACAAGGCGATCGTTGTTAGCGGAAGCAACACCAACAGAGGGGCCCGATAGATCACAATCAGACAACCCAACACGAGCAGAACGGTTGTCACTTCGGTACTAGAAAGACTCTCTTTGATCGACGCGCGGAGATCGCCACCGATCATGGCGGATCCGGTGATGCCAAACTCCAATCCTTCCGGCGCATCGACTTGCATCTCGGAGAGGAGCGATTTTAGCAAGCCTAGCAGTCGGGCATTATCGACATCCATTAGGCCGCTCGTAAGCCGAGCCACGATCATGACAGCCAGCTCTTGCTTGGCGAGAAGCATCTCGCCAACGACTGGCGTATTTTCGTCCCAGAGATCGACGAGCGGTATGCCTTCCGTCTCGCGCAATCGTTGGGCAAGGGCGATTCCAAAAGCCCGATCTTCAGGCAGCAAAGGTTCGCCATCTCGCGAAAGCACAACGACCGCTTGGCTACGTGCTTTCTCGTTAGGAAAAGCTGCTTCGAGAAGCCGTTTGCCTTGGAGGCTCGTTACTTCACGTGGCAAGTAATCGAGGTCTCCATCCTTGGCGATCTCGTCCCAGGAGGGGGCGACCATCTTCAGGGCGATCGCCAAGGCGATCCAACCGATGAGCAACCATGCCCAATGTCGGTTAATCAGATTCGCAAACCATTGGGCGATCATGTCAAACTTGGACTGGGGCGTTTAGAAGGAACAGGCCCCGCTGCCGGCAGCCACATGTGTCAGCAACTCCTTGCCTTAAAGGGAGTTAAGCGTACCCAGCTTTCGTTCGATTGCCAAGGGAGTCGCGCGGAACCCCACAGTTTTTCAAGCGTGCAGTGTTCTCGTAAGCGCCAATCCTGCCGCTGCGGCGATGAGGCCGAGCACCACGTTTACCGCAACATTGAACATCGCCAGCCACGGTTCGCCCAATTCCATGTGGCGCACTGTTTGGTAGCCGAAGGTGGAGAAGGTGGTGAGGCCCCCCAGAAGGCCGATCGTAAGGCCCGCATGGGCATGGGGCGAGAGCCGATCTCCGACGGCCCACGCTTCGTGCATCAAGATGCCCAAGATGAAACAGCCGACGGCGTTTACGAGCAGCGTACCGTAGCCGAAGCGATCTCCCCAGGCTCGAACACAGGCGAGTCCCACTCCATATCGGGTCATGGCCCCCAAGGCACCTCCCAAGCCGATTGCCGCAAAGCGGTAAGCCATTTCAATCACGAGGTGGTTCCTTCTACTCGGTTTTGTTTTGTTACGGAAGTCCGGCGGCAATCGATTCTTGGCAAAGTCTAGCGATTATTCGGGTGGTTTTCCTAGGTGACCGTCGGAGTAGTGCCCCGATTCTTACGCAATGCCAGCAATGATTGCGGTTTCCCTCCAATGGCTCAACTATTCAACCCACTTTGCCGAAGTTACCCATTAGTTGCATCTTCCGCAACGCGTTTCAATCGCTGAGGCGTCCAAGATAACCCAATCGAAAAGGGTAGTGGCCAACTAGGCAAACTCCCTTAGGGCTCGCTGCAGGAGGCAGCTAGCATGAATGTAAGAAGGATCGAACTCGCCCCCGTGTTGCTCTTGTTGTTTGCAGGAGCCGCTCTCGACTTGAGCTGGATAGTCCTCCAGCGCAGGGCTACCTGTGCGCTCAAGAATCGCACGGCATCCCCTAGCCTTATCGCTGATCAGGGCCAACTTGTATGGCCTTTGCAGCATCTTCCACCACTGGAAACCGCCTCGTTGGATTTGGCAATCGCTGGCGAGTATGCGTACGCATCTGGCTACGGATCGATCCTACGCCTTACTCCACCTCGATTGAACGACTTTTCGTCGTTGGATCGGCTGGCTGGCCCTTCGGTGTTTGACTTGATGGCGGTTGCGCCGCGAGACATTTTTTCTACGCACGAATCGAGTTGGGTGCTGTTGCTTCCGAGCCAACCGCAGCACAGTGCGGCCCCTGCCGCTTTGCAGGAGCAACGAAAAAATTGGAGCCTCTTTGGTTTTGATACGCTCGGCACGGCGGAGTCAGCGGGCCGATGGATGGGGGGGGGCCAGTGGAAGGAGATGGATTCGCAAAGAGTCTCCCTCGCCCAAAGTGGCCCTGTGCTGATGGCCCCTGTGCAGCAACGCTTAGCCGGCTGGCGGCGTCAATCACGGCACCTCAAGGTACAGAGTCTGTCGATCGCGCAGTACCTTGCGGAGGGCATGGAGGGGGGGCTCTTCCCCACGCCGCACCAACTGGGAGAGCAACTGGGGCGACTGGCTCAGCAGCCGACCGCCGGGGGGTGGGCCTGGACCGTGGCCTACCGTGTGCGAGGAATCGTCGGCAGCCAGCCGACCGACGAGAAAGCTGTGGAGCGGTCGCTGGTCGCACTTTCCCAAGCAAGCAACGAAGCGAAAGAACTGGCTGAGCAAGTGGAAGATGCTCGCCTGGCGACCGAGCTGCGGCGTGCCCGTTACGCACTCGATCGACGAACGGCCGCTTGGTCTGCCGTGTTGCTTGCCGACGGGGATGAAGTCGAATCGGCGACTGAAGGGATGAACCGATTGGAGGGGGCTCGTTGGGCCATGTCGGGCAATGGCTGGGCACTCGGGTCGGGGAGGATGCTGTACGCTCCGCATAGGCCTACCCCTGAGCTTGTGGAAGTGGCTGCCAAGCTGGAGCAATACGAAGCGGCTCCCTCGGGTGACCAAGCACAAGAGATCGTTGAGCAAACCCTTCGGCTTGCTCAACGGGGGGACGACGCGGGGCGACAGATGGCCACGGCAGTGGAGCAGCATTACCGCAATGCTAATTTGCGGGTCGCTATCGCGGCGGAATTGATCGAGCGTCTGCTTCCGCCAACGGAACCGACCGTCTCTGTGATTCGCGATCGGATAGCCGGCACTCAGGTTCGCGGGAAATCAACGACTCGCACACAGGTTTCCATCCGTACCCTTCCGGATGAGAACTCTTGGCAACTCGGCATCGATGCGAGCGGCAAGGTTGCCTCCGATACCTTGTCGTACGGTGGTCCCGCTGTGTTGCGGAGCCGGGGGGCGACGCAATTCAATGCGAAGAAGTTGATCGTTGTTACTGGCAACAGCCTCCGATCAACACCCGCCGTCGCACGAGCTTCGGTCGGACGAAACCGATTGGTCGGACTATCGACTCGCTACGATGGGGTTCCGCTCTTGGGCTCCTACATCCGCTCTGAGGCTCGCGGTAAATACGCCAAGGCAAGGCGTCGTGTGGGTGCTGAAGTGAGCCGGAAAGTGGAACGGCAGGTGAGCAAAACCCTCGATACCCGGGTCGACTCCGCCCTGGTTCGTGTCGAGCGTCGCTTTCGTGAGGAAATACTTCGCCGTGTCGAGAGGCTTGGATTGAACATGGATCCGATCGAGATGCGTACAACGGACAGGCGTCTCATTGGCCGAGTACGATTGGCAAGCAACACGCAATTGAGTGCTCATACGCCAAGAATGCGGGCCCCTTCCGATAGTTTGTTCAGCCTACAAATGCACGAATCGATGGTTAACAATCTGATCGAAGGGCTCGATCTGGCTGGCAAACGGATGACGGCTTTGGAGTTGCGTAGCCGGTTAGCTGAAAAGATCGACTTCACTCCGAAAGCTGAGGCCGATCCCGAGGCGGCGCGAGCGATTCTTCGCTTCTCAGAGGTGGACCCCATCCGAGTCACTTTCTCCGAAGGGCAAGCGGAAATGGTGCTGGCGATGGATGAGATGATCGTCCGAGGCGTGCGGCATCGTAACTTCAAGGTTCACACTTTCTACCGCCCCGAGGTCAACGGATTGGTTGCGGA
>JAJRUA010000251.1 GCA_024278035.1 Planctomycetota bacterium
AGGGCCGTCCAGAACAGCGGGTCGCCGTTCACTAGGATGTCTCTCCGGGTTGGGTTATTTGGGCCGCGTTCGGTGGCAACTCCACCCCTGCAAACTGTAAGTAGCGCTGCTCCGCTTCACGCATGGCAAGCACTTCATCCTCCGCTTTGTCTCGGTAGCCGACAAGATGAAGGACGCCATGAATCACATAGAGCAAAAGTTCGTTTTCAGCCGCCCAACCGTATTCCTTGGCGCCGGTTATCGCCGTCTCAGCACTGACAATGACTTCACCTTCTAGCCTTCCTGGAGCTTCTTCAAGGCAAAAACTAAGGACATCGGTCGGGTAATCATGGGCCAAATGGCGGCGGTTGAGATCGTGGATCGTTGGGTCGTCAACCACCGCAAGGCTCAAGCTACCCTGGTCGTAACCGGCATCGCCCAAAATCTGAATCGCAATCCGTTTCAACCGATCGGCGTCGATCGGCAGCTTCGTCTGTTGGTTGGCGATTTCTATTTGCATGGTAAAGAGCGATTCGCTTTCAGAAAAAATCTGGTTGATGGAAGCTAAACGCTATTTTAAGCCGTGTCCTGATCGGGGTATTTTACGCGTCCGTGGTAAACGGCAGTGAGTGATTTAACGAGGCTGTCGCCGATTTTCCGGACCTCTTCAAGTGTCAGCTCGCATTCATCGAATTGCCCATCGTCCAGTCGTTTACGGGTGATTTCTTCAACCAAGCTCTCAATGCGAGCAGGCGTCGGCTCAACCAGCGTCCGGCTGGCGCTTTCAACAGCATCTGCCATCATCAGCACCCCCGCCTCCTTGGTTTGCGGTTTAGGGCCCGGGTAGCGGAACGAACTCTCTTCGACTTCGCCTTCTCCCGCTTCGTCCTGCTTTTGTTTGGCTTGATGGTAGAAGTACTCGACGAGTGTTGTTCCGTGGTGCTGCAAAATAAAATCGATGATGCACTCCGGCAGCTTGTTCTGGCGAGCCAAGTCGGCGCCATCTTTCACGTGGGCAATAATCACGAGCGTGCTCATGGCTGGTACGAGCGCGTCGTGTTGATTTGTGCCGACCCCTTGGTTTTCAATAAAATAGCCCGGCTTGAGCATCTTGCCGATGTCGTGGAAGTAAGCTCCGACGCGTACCAACAGGCCACGCGCCCCGATCGAGTCGGCAGCCGACTCGGCGAGGGAAGCGACCGTGATCGAGTGATTGTAGGTGCCTGGGGCACGACGGACGAGTTCTTGCAGTAGCGGGTGGGCCGGATCGCCCAATTCGATCAAGCTCAGGTCGGTTTGGACGTGGAACACGCGTTCGACCAACGGAAGCAAGCAGGTCATCAACGAGCCGGCCACAATCGCCCAAAGGCCCGTTGCAAACGCAATTTGAAGCGAAGGCCAAAGGGGCTGTGAGTCAAGCGAAGCGATAGCGAGCGTCGTCGCAACGGCAATGAGCCCTGACCAAACGCCTACCATTAAGAGCCGACTGCGATGCCGGACTGAATCAAGCAGCGCGATCGCACAAACGGCTGGGGCAAGCAGCAGCAGGGCGTCTGTTAGGGCTTGCCCTGTGCCAATCGCGGCAGCGGCGGCAACTGCCGCGGTAAGCAAAATGGCCGTTTGATGGCGATAGGCCACCGCGAGCGTCATGCCGAAGAGCATGAGCGGCACGAGCTCTAACCTCCATGCCTGCCCATGGGCCAGCAACATGGCAACGATGGTTAGCAATGAAAAAATAAGCAGAATGACGTAACGAGGCATCTCCGTGATAGCGTGCCGATCACAACGATAAACTCCCAAACCACATAGAGCGATCAAGCCCGAATAGAGCCAAACAACGCTCGTTCCACGTGCGAGGCGATGGCCTGTCCCCAATCCTTTGAGGCGTTCTTCGTAGCAAAGCTCCAGTTTCTCGATCTCCGATTCGCTAAGCGGCTTGCCCGCTTCAGCAATCACCGTGCCTCGCTCGAAGGTACGATAAACGGGCTCTACCTCTGCGGCGCAAGCCTCTTTCTTTTCACGGGTTGCTTCTTCGTTCAGCTTGAGCGTCACCGGAATCGCTGGGCGCAATCGAGCAAAAATGTGTTGGGCAACTTCGAGGTTGGCAAGTTTTTGGTTGAGCGAAGCGCTAAGATCGCCTCGCACGTTGTCAATCAGCACGTCGCGGACGGCAACGACGGGCTCAAACTTCTCTTTGCCCGATTGGCGAACAAGGATTTGCTCCGCATTCGCCTCCGTGGGCTGAGTGTCGAGAATTCCCTGGCGTTCAATGGGGGCGAACACCGCATCCACCGCACGGGCGAATTCGGCTTGGTCATCGTCGGATGAAATCGCTTGCTGGAACCGTTCGAACTGCGTTTGCAGCTCTTCTTCGGTGGGCGTAGGGGTTCCCTCGGCACGCGGAGGCAGGTAGAGATTCCATAACTCACGGTCCGCCGCCTCCAGGGTCTCTGCCCCGGTGAGTTGGGTCACCTCATTCTTTAGCTTCGCTTTTAGCTGAACGAGCGGCAAAGGGTCGTTATCGTAAACCGCCTCGGCAAACCGTTCGGCACGGGAGCGTGCTTCGCTTGTCGCCCGTTCATCAAGTTGCCGGAACTCCGTCGAAGCGGCAATGTCGCGTTGGGGGATTTGCTTCAGATAGAAATCGCGGGGCGGCAACCAGCCTTGTGTGATGACCAGTAGCGCAACCACCAACAGACTGGCCAGCAGCAGCCGGGCAACCACCACCCCGCTGCGCAGTCTTTCGAGCAGCGACGACAACCGCCCCGGCGGAAGTTCCACCGCGGCGACCCGCTGACTACGAGTTCGTTTTTGTTGGCCGGTAGACATGAGGTGAACGAATGAGCGATTTATGGCACGTCCCAAAACAGTTGGATGCTTTGGTCTTTCTCGGGCCTCTGGAGACTTCCAGATGGCTTCCGGGAACAGGCTCTTAGCTCTTACGCTTGCTCCCCTTATCGTAGGCTTTGACAATATCATTCACCAGTCGGTGACGGACGATATCCTTCGTTCCAAGCCGCACGCAGGCCAACCCTTCGATTTTATCAAGGCGTTTTAGTGCATCGGCCAAGCCGCTTTGAGTTTGTGAGGGAAGGTCCACTTGGGTCGCATCGCCCGTGACGACCACCTTGGAGTTCGCGCCCATTCGGGTGAGAAACATTTTCATCTGTGAGACCGTCGTGTTCTGCGCTTCGTCCATGATGATGAAGGCATTGTTGAGCGTCCGGCCTCGCATGTAGGCTAGCGGGGCGACCTCGATAATGTCGTCCGATGTGTAACGCTTGAGTTGGTCGTAGTCCATCATCTCACCCAACGCGTCGAGCAACGGGCGGAGGTAAGGGTTGATCTTCGCTTGCAAGTCGCCTGGCAAGAAGCCGAGGCTCTCGCCCGCTTCAACCGCCGGGCGGACCAACACGATTTTTCGGTACCGTTTTTCCTTGAGTGCTTCGACCGCTGTGGCAACGGCGAGGTAAGTTTTTCCGGTGCCGGCGGGGCCGACACAAAAAACGAGGTCGTGGTCACGGATCGCTTCGAGATATTCTCGCTGACCTTCGGTACGGGGACGAATCGTGACGCCCGGCTGCTGGATCACCACGTCGGCAGAGCTACCCGGGGGCCTGCCTCCTTCTACTGCCAAAAGGATCTCTTCGACTCGCTCGGAAGAGAGCGATCCATCGGCATTCACGGCGGCTTTCATCCGCTCAAAGATGGCGGTCGCCTGGAGCACGGCTTGCTCATCTCCAGAGATATGGATACGGCCTTTGCGAGTCGCGATTTTGGCGGGCGCCATTTCACGGATTCGTTTTAGGTGTTCATCTCCTGCGCCGAATAGGAGGGTCGTTTCTTCCGGTCCGCCGACCGGGATCGTGGCTTCGATCATGGGGTGGCGTTGGCTCAGGGGCCAGCGCTCGGGAGGGGGGCTCTTGTCGTTCTCGACCGGACAAAAGCCAAACAGGAGTGGTCCCCCAAATATACTCGCCTCTGGCGACCCAAGGCTAGGACTTGGGTCGCCAGAGAGCGTAAGCTGGGGGACTTGGGGGCGATTATGCGGGCTAAGCTGGTTGAAGGCACGAAAACTATCGGGAATTGGCCTCCACTGTGGCATACTCCATCCGGACGAAGCGGGCAGACCGGTAGACTGCCGGATGGCGATGAAGCCTTAGAAACATTTTCTGCCATCGCACTTGCCAGAACCTGTGTGTCGGTGGGGGCCCGTCTAACCACCCAGCTCCGCACAGCGCTCAATCGCCGCAACGATGCCATCGACCATCGCCGGTACGTTGTACTTTTGCTCGACCGTAAGCAGGGCATTCTGGCTTAGCTTTTCGTGCAATGCTTTGTCGTTGAGCAACTGGTCAAGCGTGTCGGCTAAGGAGGCGGCATTGCCTGCTGTGTAGGTAATACCGTTCTGAAGAGGGCCGGTGGAGGAATCGAAGGCGATGATCTCAGGGTTGTGGCCTCCCGCTGCGTCGTCGGTCACAACGGGCAGGCCATAGCCGAAGGCGTGC
>JAJRUA010000252.1:0-17500 GCA_024278035.1 Planctomycetota bacterium
AACGCTGATCGCAGCGACGCTATGAGAGAACGGAGAGGTTGTCGACGTGAAGACAGGCTTTCCGTTCTCGTCGCAAATGGAGGCGACGGCATCCACCAGCGCAACCCAGCCGCCGGTAATGCTGGCTGTCCGGGTGCCTCCGTCGGCAAGCAGCACATCGCAATCAACGGTGACAAGCCGTTCGCCCAGTTTCTCAAGATCGATTCCGGCTCGTAGAGATCGCCCGATCAAACGCTGGATTTCTGTCGAACGTCCATCTGTTTTACGAGCCTTACGCGGACTTGTTGAGCCGGGCAGCATGTTGTACTCCGCCGTCACCCAGCCGCGCCCTTTACCGGCCAGCCAGGGTGGCACCTTGTCCGAAACGCTTGCTGTGCAAAGCACAGTTGTTTGACCGGCACGCAGAAGCACACTCCCCGGCGCGGCCGAAGTGTATCCCCGTTCAATCGAAAGGGGACGAAGTTGGTCAGCCGAACGGCCATCATGACGGGGCATCGAGTTGTCTCTTTAAGGATAACGGGAGAAAAACAGAAGAAGTTCGACGCGGATGAACGCGGATTTAGCAGCTTAAAAACGAGGGGACAGAAGCTTTATTGATGTCTGCGCCAGCAAACTTTCCCCTTGGTTGGGGATCCATCGGCTAAAACCGGCCTTCCGTTGGTCGGCCTGACGCCTTCCTTGCGCAGGTGTCAATAGGGTGAAAGGGAACCGCGTGGTTAAAAAGATTCTCAAAAAATCCTTGATCCGCGTTAATCCGCTCGAATCCGTGTTCATTCACGTCGAATTCATTTTTTCTAGCCCTCCGCGTCTCTGCATGAAACGTTATTCGTTATTTCTCCGCCTGGGAGCCTAATAGCCAGACCAACACGCCTTTTTGGGCATGCATTCGGTTGGTGGCTTGCTGGACAATTACGCTTTGGGGTAAGTCCATCACTTCGTCCGTCACTTCCTCGCCTCGGTGGGCAGGCAGGCAGTGCATGAAGATCGCTTCGTCCGGCGCGGCGGCCATAAGTTGGCTGTTGACCTGGAACGATGCGAAATCCTTTTCGCGTTGTTTCTGTTCTGCCTCCTGGCCCATGCTGGCCCAAACATCGGTGTAGATGGCCGAAGCCCCCAGCACCGCTTCACGCGGATCGTTGGTTACGCTGAGGTCCGCACCCGGGTTGGCCTTGCGGATTTCTTCGAGAACCGAGGGGGCCATTTCGTACCCCGGAGGCGAAGCCATACGGAACGAGACGCCGAGCTTGGCGCAACCGATGGCCAGGCTGTAGGCGACATTGTTGCCATCCCCTACCCAAGCCAGCTTCCGGTCCTTCAGATCGCCAAAGCATTCGTAGATGGTGTAGAGATCGGCCAGCGCTTGGCACGGATGTGCGAGGTCGGTCAGGCCGTTGATGACAGAGCAACTTGCGTACTTGGCGATATCCACCACCGTTTGATGTTTTTTGCTGCGGACCACGATGACATCCACCATATCGCTTAGGACACGAGTGAAATCGTCCAGGCGTTCTCGCTTTCCACCAAAGCCCGTGTCTTCGCCCAGGACCATGCTACTGCCGCCCAGGTGGGTCATTCCCGCCTCGAAGCTGACGCGCGTTCGGAGCGACTGTTTTTCAAACAGCAGGGCCATCACACGCCCAGGCAGCAGCGCTTCGCGCACGCCGGACTCGTATTTGTTTTTAATGTCCGTTGTCAGCGCAAAGATCGTTTCAAGCTCAGCCGGTTTGACATCGGCGAGGGTAATCAGGCTCCGCATGGTAGTTGTGGCTGGGGGTTAAAGGGGAACGGGAAGCATGCGGAGCAAAGGTAGCGAGAGTGTTTTTGGCCGCTTGCGTGTAATCCCCCTCCCTTTTTTAGGGGGAGGGGCTAGGGGAGGGGGGGATCCCCGCTACGTGGTTCAGCCCCCTCCCTTAACCCCTCCCCCAAAAGTGGGGGAGGGGGGATTATACGCAAGCGGCTATCTCTTTCCCTTTGTGTCCATTGCGTTCTTTGTGGTTTTTATTTTGAGCTAAAAATTGCTTTACGCTTCGTGTTCACGGAGCACGTCGATCAGGATTTGACAGCCCTCATAGACTTGTTCATCCGTGAGTGTCATCGCGGGCAAGAGGCGCAAGACTTGGCCCTGCGTGCAGTTGATGAGGAGGCCCCGTTTCATGCACTCGGCTACGAAGGGTGTCCCTTCGACGTGCAATTCAAGGCCGATCATCAGGCCGCTGGCGCGAAATTCCTGGGCGAAGGGGAGTTCTTCTACCAACGGGGCAAGGCGCTCTCGAAAACGTGTTTCGAGTTGCTTCGTACGGCCTAAAAGGCCCTCGCGCTCGATCGTTTCGATCGTAGCAATGCCCGCCCGGGCGGCAAGCGGATTGCCTCCGAACGTTGCGGCGTGCATGCCGGGGCGCAAGCTGGGAGCAATTGGGGCGGTGGTGAGCATCGCCCCGCCGGCGACCCCGCCACAGAGACTCTTGGCAAGCGTCATCACATCGGGCGTGACGCCCCACTTTTGGTAAGCGAACCACTCGCCCGTTCTCCCGCAGCCGGACTGTACTTCGTCAAAGACCAAGAGCAAATCGTGCTGGTCGGCCAGCTCACGCAAACCTTGTAAGAAGCCTTCGGGTGGCAGTCGAATGCCCCCTTCACCCTGGATGGGTTCAACAAGAATGCCCGCGGTTTCTCGGTCGACTAGCTCTGCTACGCCTTCCAAATCACCGAACGAGGCGTATTCAAAGCCCGCGACCAGGGGGCCGAGCCCCTCATGGTATTTCGGCTGGGCAGTGGCGGAGGTAGCACCGAGCGTTCGGCCATGGAAGCCTCCGGTGAAGGTGATGATTTTGAATCGTTCGGGGGGCGAGTGGAGTCGCACCAGCTTGATCGCCGCTTCGTTCGCTTCGGCTCCGGAATTACAGAAAAAGGCTTGCCCGCCGAACGAGCGTTCACTGAGCAGCTTCGCCCACTCTCCCTGGGGCTCCATGTACCAACTGTTGGGGGCATGGATGAGCGTCGCGACCTGTTCCTGAACGGCTTCGACCACTGCGGGCGGACAGTGTCCCAGCAAGTTGCATCCCCAGCCAGGGAAGAAGTCGAGGTAACGCTTTCCTTGGTCATCCCATACCCAAGAACCTTCGCCACGTACCAGCGACACAGGATAACGCCCATAATTCGGCACAACGTACCTATCGAACAATTCCGCCGTGGCGGCAGACATGGTTTCAGCGCCGGCTGTGGACATCGTACTTAGCTCAGGGGGAAATTGGTGGACTTTAGGGTAACCGTGAGACGGACTAGCTATGACCAAGGTTCACGGGTCTCAGACTTCGCCGATAATCTCGGTGCCGACACCCTGATTCGTGAAGACTTCCATCAGGAGGGAATGGCGAATCCGACCGTCAATGATATGGACCTTACGGACTCCTTTCGAGAGGGTTTCGAGACACGCTTCGATTTTGGGGATCATCCCTGCCTCGAAGACCCCCTGCTGCATGAGTTCACGGGCCTCGGTGGCAGACAGGCTATGAATCAGGGAGGTTTCGTCGTCTTTGTCGCGACGGACACCGTTCACGTCGCTAAGAAAAACCAGCTTTTCCGCACCCAGAGCCTGGGCAACGGCCATCGCGGCAGTGTCGGCATTGACGTTCAGCATTCCTCCGTTTTCGTCTTCGCACAGACAGGGAATCACCGGCACTTGCGTGGCAAAGCAAATGTTTTCGATCGTGTCCCGATCGACGCGCGTCACATGGCCGACTTGGCCCAGATCGAGTGGCTCCCCGTTTTCGTCCTTGATACGAAGTTTTTCGCCGAAGAGGACATTGTTGTCCGTCTCGCCCGCCGCGTTGAGCGGCATGGCCCGACCGCCGTACGCTTCGATTCGGCTAGCGATCCACTCGTTGACTTCCCCGCCAAGAACTTGCTCGACAATAGCAAGGGTTGCCGAGTCGGTGTAGCGACGCCCGTGGACAAAGCGAGGCTCCAGCCCTGCGGCGTCCATCGCCCGGCTGATTGCCTTCCCCCCGCCGTGGACGATCACGGGCCTCATGCCGACCGTTTCCATAAAAACGACATCGATCAGCAGATGACGGAGCGACTCCTCGTCGTCCAACAGGCTGCCGCCCAGCTTGATCACGGTAACACTGTCGCGGAACTCGCGGATCCATCCCATCGCCTCGATCAGGACATCCGCTTTTTTAATCGCTTCTTGCACCAGTGTTCACACTAACAGGGGACGGGAGGCCGTTTGCTGAGAATCCCGTAGTCTACGCCTTAAACGGGCCCAACGTCCAGCACTGCGAGGGACGATCCAGAGGTAATTTTTAGGCGAGCCGCAAGCGTCAGCGACCGGAGGGAACGGATTGCGAAAGGCGGAGTGCGGAATAACGCGCAAAGCGATGGGGGAAATCGCCATTATTCCCCAATCCGCCTTCCGTTTCTCTCCGCGGATGTTCGCGTCTCGCCTGATCGGCATTTATTTGCCATGATGGGGCGCTTTCTGATGACAATCTTCGCCTCTACAAAAAACGCTGCCAAAATGCCATCGACCACTGCTATCGTCCTTGCTGCTGGCAAGGGGACTCGTATGGAGTCCGACTTGCCCAAGGTGCTGGTGCCCGTCTGTGGGCGGCCCATGCTCCACTATGTAGTTGAGGCTCTGCGTAAGGCGGGCGTTGATCAGATTATCGTGGTGGTCGGCTACAAGGCCGACCTGGTCCGGGAGACGTTCGCTGGCGAGATCGATATTTCGTTTGTCGAACAGACCGAACAGCTTGGCACAGGCCATGCCGTGATGGTTTGTCGCGAAGAGTTAGCCGGAAAAAAGGGCCCCGTGTTTATCGTCACGGGCGATTCGCCCATGCTGCAAGTCGCATCCATCCGAACCTTGCTAGACGAGTTCGCCGCGACCCAGCCCGCGTGCCTGCTGGGCACGGCCCGTCATGACGACCCGACCGGGTTGGGGCGCATTGTCCGAGATGCCGAGGGAAAATTCATCGGCATTGTCGAGCAGAAAGACGCTACGCCCGCGCAGGCTGCGATTACCGAAGTGAACATGAGCACCTACCTGTTTGCGGCCCCCAAATTGCTCAGTTCGCTCGACGCCCTCACGACCGACAATGCCCAGGGTGAGTATTATATTACCGACTGTCCGACTATCTTGCTTGAGCAGGGCGAAGACGTTCGGGCGCTTGACGCCCTCCAGCCGTGCGAATCGCTGAGCGTCAACACGGTAGCCGATTTGGCCGTCGTAGAAGAAGAAATGAAAAGGCAATTGCAGAAGTAATTTTTCCGCAATCCGCTTTATGCTCTCAGCAAACGACGGTGTCTTAGCCGACGGCTAACCGCCTTTTCCTCCCTGTTTTTAGCTATTTACTCCTTTCCTCTCGACCCATGAACGATCTCAAACTCTTCAGTGGCAATGCCAACCCAAAGCTAAGCCAGTCGATAGCCGACTACCTGGGAGTGCCGCTTGGGAAAATTTCTTTGGGGCGGTTCCCTGACGGGGAGATAAGCTGCAAAATTGAGGAGGATGTCCGTGGCACCGATGTTTTCCTCCTTCAGCCGACCTCTCCGCCCGTCGATGGGAACCTGATGGAACTGCTCGTGATGATCGACAGTTGTCGGCGGGCAAGTGCCGAGCGAATTACGGCGGTGATCCCGTACTTCGGATACGCTCGCCAAGACCGTAAGGACGAGGGACGTGTACCGATCACGGCCAAGCTTGTGGCGAACCTCATCACGCGCGCCGGAGCGACACGCGTGCTGACGATGGACCTCCATGCGGCCCAGATTCAAGGTTTCTTCGATGTGCCGGTCGATCACCTCTACGCAGCCCCAGTGCTCAATGAACATTTTCTGAAAACAATTCCTAACCTGGAAGAGACCGTGATCGTCAGCCCGGACGAGGGGAGCATCAAGCGGGCGCTCGGCCATGCCAAGCGACTCGGCGGCACATTGGCGATTATCGACAAGCGACGCACTAGCGCTACGACCACGGTTCAGGCAAACCTGCTCGGCGGGCCGGTCGAAGGGAAGGTCGCCCTAATGTTTGACGACATGATTAGCACGGCTGGGTCGATCTGCGGGGCGGCAAAGGTGCTGCACGAGTTTGGCGTGAAAGAGATTCATGTTGGCACGTCCCACGCGGTCCTGTGTGGCCCGGCAAAGGAGCGGCTCACAGAAGCCAATCTTGCGAGCCTCGTCTGCACGAACTCGATCCCGCTGTCCGAAGACCAAACGATCCCCCAGACGAAGGTGCTGGACGTCGCCCCCCTTCTGGGTGAAGCCGTCAAGCGAATTCACCGCAACGAGTCGGTTAGCCGACTTTTCCGGTAGGGAATTCCTGCAAGTCCCATGGCAGGAGTGACTTACGGTGTTTTTTATCTTACTTCCCCCCTAGGGAAGACGCTACCCTTCGTAGTTGCCAAAACGGAACAGCCGGCCCTACTTTTTCTTTTATGTCCCAACACTTTTCGTCTTAGGCGCGTGTAGGGGTTGAAATTATTGACCAAAGTGCCATACTTCGCGATTCTCGACCGCTCGCAAGTGCCCGCCCTCCAGCGGCCTTGCTGGAATAGCCGGGCGAGTTGTATCACCGATTCGGGCCTTTTCGCTCGCAGTCGGTGGATCGGCATGTACTTAAATTGACAAGACCACTACGGAACGGAAGATGTCTGACACTTTGCAAGTTGAGCCCCGAGATTCAGTTGGCTCGCGTAGCAGCCAGCGCCTTCGCGCGTCCGGCAAGGTGCCTGTGGTACTTTACGGCCATAAAGAAGATGTGCTAAGCCTTGCCGTCTCGACCAAAGAGATGCGCAAAGCCCTTAGCCACCGCGTGAAAGTAGTGAACCTAACCGGAGCCGCAGACGGACAGGCGTTAGTACAAGACGTTCAGTGGGACACTTTTCACCGCGACCTGCTCCATATCGATTTTCTCCGAGTGAGTGCTGGCGAGAAGGTGCATGTCGCCGTGCCTGTTGAACTCAAGGGTGAGGCTGCCGGATCACGCAATGGTGGGGTCGTCGAGCAATTGCTACAAACGGTTGAGTTGGAAGCCGCGCCCGCAAACATTCCTGAAATTCTTCACGTCAGTATCGAGACGCTCGATTTGGGTGGAACGGTCTTGGCATCGGAGATTTCGGACTTGCCTGACGGGGCCGTTTTGCTAACCGCTAAGGACACCATCATCGTTCGATGCGTTAAGGCAGCAGGCGAGCCTTCGGTCGATGCCGTTGGGGAGGAAGCGGGCCAGCCCGAAGTGATTGGCGAGAAGAGTGATGACGAAAAACCAGGAGAGGGCAAGTAAAAAACGACGCCAGATAATGGCCGAGCATCGTCCTGGGGAGAGGCCGTATGAAACTTGTCATTGGCCTCGGCAATCCGGGCAAAGAGTACCAGGGAACAAGACACAATGTCGGTTTCGACACGCTGAGAGTCCTTGCTGAAAAGTGGTCTTCGGAGGCACCCAAGGCAAAGTTTGAGAGTTATGTCTCCGAAGTGACGATGGGTCCCGTGGGCAGTGGCACGCGTGCCTTGCTCGTTTGGCCACAAACCTACATGAACCGAAGTGGCCTTGCTGTTAAGCAAGCCGCTACTTTTTACAAAACACCGGTAGAAGAGATTCTCGTCCTTTGCGATGATTTTCACTTGCCGGTGGGCCGACTCCGGATTCGAGCCAAAGGCTCTTCCGGTGGCCAAAACGGACTGAAAGACATTGCCAATCAACTTGGCACGGAAGAGTACGCCCGACTTCGCATCGGAGTGGGGCCCGTTCCCGCCGGACGGAACGCTGCGGACTTCGTGCTCGGACGATTTGCGACCAAAGAAAAAGAAGAGATCGAAGTTTCGCTGCATGACGCCGCTGCGGCCGTCGCCTGTTGGGCGTCGCAAGGTGTGACTGAGGCAATGAACCAATTCAACGGTTCTGATTAAAAGGTGTCGGGCAGAAACAGTCCGACACCCAAAAATACTTACTGCACGTCCCAAAATCTTTAGGCACCTCGGTCTTCCTCGACCGCTGGACACCTCCTGATAGGTTCTGGGATAGGCTCTTACGACTGTAAACTTTCACGCTGCTAACTAGCCCGACTATACATCGGGCCGTACTGGAGACCTGAGCTTTGGCTGAAAACGTCTACGAAGGCCTGTTCATTTTTGATTCGAACAAGTTCGCCCGCGATCACGATGCGCTTCCTAAGGTGGTCGAAGAAATCATCACCAGCGAAGGTGGTGAGGTACTGGTAAGTCGCCTCTGGGAAGAGCGCCGGCTTGCCTATGCCATCAACAACCAGCGGAAGGGTACTTACTGGCTCATGTACTTCCGTAGCGATAGCCAGAAGATCACCGAGCTTAACCGCAAGTGCGCCCTCAACGAGTCGTTGCTTCGGCACCTTGTGCTCAAGATTCACCCCCGTTTGGTGGAGCCAATCCTAGAGCATGCTTCGGATGCAACCCCGGCCCAACTGGCCGAAGAAGCCGGTGCCGAGAAATCGGGCCCCGGTTCAGCAGCGCCCGTTGAAGCGGCGCCAGCGGAAGCAGCCGCCTCTGCCGAAGCAACCTCTGAAAGCTAACCAAAAACTCTGTACACCCTGAGCGACGATACCGGAGCCCCTTCCTATGGCCAGCTATAACCGAGTCATCCTGGTCGGCAATCTGACCCGAGACCCCGAGGTCCGTTATATCCCAAGCGGCACCGCTGTTTGTGATATTGGGCTGGCGGTCAACGATCGCGTGAAGCGAGGCGACCAATGGGTCGATGAGACAACCTTCGTCGATATCACGCTGTGGGCCCGAACGGCTGAGATTGCCAACGAGTATCTCACCAAGGGCTCGTCGGTCCTGATCGAAGGTCGGCTCAAGCTGGATTCTTGGGAAAAGGATGGCCAGAAGCGGTCCAAACTCAAAGTGGTTGCGGAGAAAATGCAAATGCTGGGTGGACGTAGCGGTGGCGGCGGTGGAGCCCCTCGCGGCGGACAGGCTCAGCAATCCGATCCCTACGGCGCGCCGGCTCCTCAAGCGGCCCCCTACAGTGCTCCGGCCGATTCTTATTCTGGCGGCGGGTCGGGCAATGAGGCCCCCCAGGCTCCACCTGCCGATGATATTCCGTTCTGATTCTGCCGTAAGCCTTCAAGAACACCTTCCTTCCCTGCCTAAAATCGAATAGCTGCCCCATGGCCACTACCAAACAAAAGAAACTGAAGCGTCGTCCGACCCAAGCCAAGCGTTTGCCGAAGGGGCCGAACGGTGGCATCGAGCTATTGCTCATCCAATCGGTCGATCACGTTGGTAAACAGGGCGACGTTGTCGAAGTGAAGAATGGCTACGCTCTGAATTACTTGCTTCCCGAAGGCCTTGCCACCGTTGCAACGGACCACCACAAGCGGATGGTCGAGAAGCACAAGGCGAAGCTTGCCGAAATCGATCGCCAGCGACAGGCCGAGCTGCGTAAGCACGCCACGGAAATCAGCAAGCAAAGTGTCACGATCGAAGCGAAGGCGACCGAAGAGGGGCATCTTTATGGCAGTGTCGGCGCGGTCGAGATCATTGCCGCCCTCAAGAAAAATGGCGTCACACTCGCTGCCGAGCAAATCAAGCTGGAAGGCGTTCTCAAGGAACTGGGCCTCTACACCGTCAAAATCCGTCTTTCAAGCGAAGTCGAAGGCGAGGTCAAAGTCTGGGTCGTTCCCGCCGTTGGCGACGAGAAATAGAGCCCCCTTACAGGAGTACTCTAAAGCGACACGTTTTCCACAATCCAACTCTTACGAGGCAGTCGCCGTCACAGGCCGGCTGCCTCGTTTTTTTGTTGCTTGTCGCTGTGTTATCTTGCTCCGATCTTACTTCCATTTCTTAAGCATTCGCTCTGGACTAACCCCCGGCTTGCGCCGGGGGCTAATGCCCCGTTGGATAAGCTGTTGCATGGTAAGATGAACCTGTCCGATTAAGGATAACCTCTCCCTCAATGGAATGAGTTTCTATGGCAACTGAAGAATCCTCCCCGTCGGCCTCCCAGCAGCGACGAACCGACTCTCCTTCCGAAGCGCCTCGTCGGAATGGCACGGCTCCTAACCCGTTGGATCGGCAGCTTCCGCAAAGTCTTGAGGCGGAGAAAGCCGTTCTGTGTAGCTTGCTCCTCTTGCCAGAAACGTGCGATGAAGTTGCGCTGCTGGTTCGGTCCGAAGATTTCCTCAGTGATGCGAATCAGAAAATCTATCGCGCCTTGATGGCAATGCATGACGACGGACAGGCTGTCGATATCATGCTGCTCATTCAGCGTTTGCGCGATGCGGGAGAGTACGAAGCGATTGGTGGGGCGGCTTATCTTGCCGAAATTAGCGAAACGGTCGCCACAGCGGCTCATGCTGAGTACTACGCTAAGATCGTCCACGAAAAATCAACGCTACGGTCTCTCATCCATGCTAGCACGGACATCCTCAAGGATTCTTATGACCCGACGGTTGAAGCACGGGAGATGCTCAGCCGAGCGGAGGAGAAAATTTTTGGCATCCTTGAATCAAAAGGCCAGGGACAGTTAACGACCATCCACGACGTGCTGCATGAATCGCTCGCCCGCATTGATGCGCGAATGAAGCAAGACCATGCCTTTGGCGGTCTAGAGACAGGTCTCGACGATTACGACGACCTGACCGGCGGGCTGCACGGCTCGGAGCTTGTGATCTTGGCGGCTCGGCCCTCGATGGGAAAAACAGCTTTAGCAATGAATATCGTCGAACATGTCGCGATCGATTGCGGACATCCGACGCTGTTTGTCAGTCTTGAAATGTCATCGATAGAATTGGGCGATCGGCTGCTTTGTTCACGTGCCCGGGTCAATAGCCATCGGCTTCGCAACGGACAAATCTCTGCCGAGGAGAGTCAGCTACTCATCCGCACCGCGGCAGAGGTGAGCACCGCACCGCTCTTTATCGACGATTCGCCCAGCCGAACCATGACAGAAATCGCCGCCGCTGCGAGGCGACTCAAGCGACGCGACGGGCTCAAACTGATAGTGATTGACTATTTGCAATTGATCGATCCGGATAGCGCCCGCGATCCTCGGCAAGAGCAAGTGGCGAAAATCGCCCGGCGGCTCAAGGGGCTAGCACGCGAGCTGGAAGTACCACTCATTTGCCTAGCCCAGCTCAACCGACAGGTTGAGGCCTCACGCGACAACAAGCCACAGCTTAGCAACCTGCGCGAATCGGGAGCGATCGAGCAAGATGCCGATGTCGTCATGTTCGTCCACCGTGAAGAATACTATGCCGCCAACGAAGAGGACCGCGAGCGGGTTAAGGGCGAAGCCGAGTTGATCATTCGCAAGCAACGCAACGGCCCTGTGGGCGATGTGAAGCTCACCTGGTTGCACGACTTCACCCGATTCACGAACCGTGCCCCGCAACAATACGACGAATTCTCGGAGTACGGCGGCGATGATTTCGGGTAAAGGCCAGGGAATGCTAGCGTTGCGAGCAGGCGCCATCTCCCTTCTCCCTAAGCTTTCCTCGATTCGCCTTGTGGGCTGCCGGGGATTTCTCTAATTCTGTGCGGCCTGACGGTGCCGGATGCGCCCTGGCACCGATTGTCCGAACTTGCTTTTCAGACGAGACCCGCGATGCCCCGAGCGACCTACCGCTCCCGTACAGCCCTGCGTTCGCTAGCGTTTAGCTTTTGCGCCATGGCCTTGATGACCGTCTGCGCCCCCAATGCGCCCGGGCAAGGCATCGGTGGAAATAGCTTTGGATCGACACCTGCCGCCAGGCCTGCTGCGCCCACAGCTAAACCGGTACGTGCCACAGGCGGATTAACGGAGTTCGCCACCGATGAAAGCGTAGAAGCGATTCGTATCGAAGGGAACAAGACGGTCCCTGCCCAGCGAATCATCGGACAGATGCAGACCCGGGTTGGTCGTCCTTTCGATCCCAAAACACTTGCCCGAGATGTCCGGAAGCTGGCCTCCTTGCCCTACTTCGTAACGATCCGGCCTTTGACCGAGAAAACGGCAACGGGCCGCATTATCATTCTTGAAGTCGTCGAACGATCGACCATTCGTTATGTCGAGTACCTTGGCAATGAATCGATCAGCAATAAAAAATTGGCCCAAGAAACGGGGCTAAGGGTCGGGGGAGCCATTGATCCCTATGCGGTCGAAGAAGGGCGACGGAAAATCCAAGAACTCTACAAGACTAGCGGATTTGGTCGCGTTGTGGTGAAGATTGAAGAGGGCCAAAAGTCTTCTGACCGTGGGGTTACCTACGTCGTCAACGAAGGCCCTAAGCAGCGAGTTTGGAGCGTGAAGTTTGAAGGAAACGAGTTTGCCACCGACGGACAGCTCAAGAGCAAAATCAAAACCAAACCAAGCTTCGCTCGCTTGTGGGGCGGAAAAATCAAGGAAGAGGAACTTGAGTCGGATGTCAATCGGCTTACGGACTACTACCGATCGTTTGGCTTCTTTCGTGCCCGAGTCGGTCGGATCATCGAGTACAACGACGAGGGCGAATGGGCCACGCTTACGTTTGTCATTGATGAAGGGGCCCGGTACGAAGTGCGGAATGTCTCGTTCTTTGGGGTCGAGAAATTCGACGAAGAACAATTTACCTCGCTCTTGCAGCTCACTCCCGGCACGCTTTTTGAGCGTAGCAAAATGACCGCTGATTTGCAGTGGCTAAAGCAGGCGTACGGTAGCAAGGGCTATGTTTTTGCCTACATCAAGCCCGAGACCATCTTTCTTGAAGAGCCCGGCAAGATCGATCTTATTTACAACATTGAAGAGGGCAAGCGATGGCGCGTCGGGCGAATCTTCGTCCAAATCAATGGCGAAGCCTCACATACCCGAATCCAAACCGCGCTGAACCGCCTTTCGATTCGTCCGGGTGAAATCGTCGATACACGTGAGCTACAGGCTAGCGAGCGGCGACTGAAAAGCAGCAGTATTTTCAATGCGAATCCGGCCACCGGTTCCGCACCCAAAATTAGCTACCGCATTCCGAGTCAAGACGGCAAGCAAATGGCTTCGGAAGAAAGGCCAACGCGCTCAGCGAGCAGGCCTCAGGCCCATAGCCATACGGCTCATAAGCCGCCCCTTCCATCGGTTTACCAGGTCCAAGGCGCGGGTGGCACGTCGATCGAACAGGCCATGAGCGACTCGGCTCCCCAATACCCCCAGGTAGCACAGTACCCACAGGCAAGGCAGCAGCAACCAACCTTTGCTCCCCCTGGTTATCCAACGGCTCCCTATGGCCAAGCTGCTGCTCCCGCCAGCTATGGAACAGGTGGCGTCCAGCCGCTGGGTGTGCAGTCGCTTCCGGCGCAATGCGTGCCGCTGCCCAGCACGCCGCCGTCTGGCGTCGTACCGGCCTACAAAACGACCTCAGCACCGGCGACACCGCCCATGGTGACCCCTACGCAGTACTTGGGCAATCCGCTGCCTCAAAGGCCGCTCAATACGGCGTTGTTCCCTGCCCAAGTTTTTGTTCCCACACCGGTCCCTCCCCCAGGCGACCCGTCGGTAGATCTTTATGTGAACTTAGAAGAGACACAGACGGGGCGATTTATGGTCGGTGCAGCGGTCAACTCCGATGCGGGGCTTGTTGGACAAATTTTGCTCGATGAGCAAAACTTCGACTGGCGTCGCGTTCCGACAAGCTGGCAAGACGTCCGTGATGGAACAGCCTTTCGTGGCGGCGGACAGCGGTTCCGGCTCGAAGCGGCTCCCGGCACCCTCGTTCAACGTTACTTGGCCAGTTGGCAAGAACCCTACTTGCTCGATACACCGATCAGCCTCAATCTTTCGGGCTCTTTCTTCACACGTCGCTACGAAGATTGGGATGAAGAACGCGTAGGTGGACGGATAGGTCTAGGCTACCAGTGGACAGAAAACGATCTCTCGGCTTCGGTTACATATCGCGGGGAGAAGGTGAATATCAACAATGCGGCCGACCCCAGCGTGCCGCAAATTGCTGAGATGCTTGGCAATAACACGCTGCACGGATTTGGTGTTCGGGTCGTCAACGACACTCGTGACAATCCGTTTCTTGCAACCGAAGGTTATTACCTTTCCGGCTCACTGGAGCAAGTTGTTGGTTCGTTTGATTACACGCGTGCCGAGATGGAAGCGCGAACCTATTATTTGCTTCGTGAGCGCCCCGACCACACGGGCCGACACGTGCTCGTCCTACAAACTCGGCTCGGCTTTACGGGTTCCAATACCCCTTCTTACGACCGATTTTACGCCGGTGGCTTTGGCACGATGCGTGGTTTTGACTTCCGCGGTGTAAGTCCGGTCGTTGTGAGCGGTGGCAACGGAATTGAAGTCGGCGGTACTTTTCGCTGGATCAATACGGTCGAATACATGTTCCCGCTTTCGGCGGACGGCATGATCAATGGCGTTACGTTCTGCGACTTCGGTACGGTGGAGGAGAGTGTGAAGTTGGATAACTTCCGCGTTGCACCGGGGGTTGGCTTACGAATCAGCGTCCCAGCGATAGGCCCCGCGCCCATTGCGCTCGACTTTGCCTGGCCCGTATCGAGCGCTGATACGGACGACGAACAGGTCTTCACCTTCAACGTCGGCTTCCAGCGTTAACGCTATATCAGGTCACTGACCTGGGGCTAAAAACAGGATCAATAACGTCGTTGTTCCGCCCAACGCACCAAGTCACCATTGTAGCCCTGGTGCCAATGGACACGCGGATGGTGATGCTCTGCACCAAACCAACCCCAACGGAAGGTGGGCACCCGATGGGCATGGTTGACATGCCCTGCGTAGGGAGCAACAACAACGTTGGGTGCTGCGGAGTTCGGTGCTGCTAGAGAGGTTGGCTGCGGCTGCGACGCCGGAGACGCCGCACAGGCCGTGCCTGCTTGAACCGCTAGCAATACCGCGGCGTATCCTAGATTCCTAGCGAAGTGATCGAATCGCATCGTCTCCCCCCCAATTAAAACAGCGGTTCCTTTCTCGCATCGAGTGAAACCTTGACGGTTGTATCGACTAGCGGCACCTCGCAACTTGTGTGATATTCGCAGGGTGCTGGCATCCATCGTTCCGTGCCCCGCCGAAGGAGGGGCACGAAAAAAACGCCGAATCACCGCTAGCATTCCACCGCAGGAACCACCCGTTTGAATTACTTTGCTCATGCTTTGCCGCTGCTTGAAGCGGGCGGCGCCGACCCTTACGAACTAGCGGGCGTGGCAGTGCCCGACTGGTTGTCGGTGGCGGCTCGTAAGACAAAATGCCGCTCAAAACACGCGGCCCCGCATATCGAATCCAAGGATTCCCGACTCGCCGCTTTGGCCCGTGGTATCGTTCGCCATCACACGGACGATGGCTGGTTTCACGAGTCGCCCGCTTTCGGCGAGCTATCGCTCAGGTTTGCCAAGCGACTTCGGCTTGCTATGGGCGAACAAACCAGCATGCGGCCTTGGTTTTTAGGGCACATTTTGGTGGAATTGTTGCTTGACGACGCCCTCATTCGTCGCGATCCGGTACAGCTCGATCGGTACTACGAACTTATCGGCAGGGCCGACCCGGAGTTCATCGCCACTTCCGTCGCACAAATGGCGGGTGGCGATGTTGGCCGAATGGCGGAGTTTATCCCCAAGTACGTCGAAATGCGTTTTCTGGCCGACTACGCCGAAGATGAGCGGCTAACGCTCCGCCTGAACCAAGTGATGCGCCGCGCCCGTTTGAACGAGCTACCACCGGAAGCGATCGCTGTTTTCCCCGAGTGCCGAGCCGATATCGCCGCTAGCGTGGACGCGTTGATTTCACGAAAAACGTGAACTATCGCAACCCTTTGCCATCCTCTTGCGTAGGCTTGGTTGGGCGCTCCTTAGCAGCCCGTTTGCTGTGTCGTTCTCTCGGAGGTAGGCGTCATGCTCACTACGGCTCGCTCGGTGCTCTTGCTGTTTCTTATCGCCCCTTCCGGCTACGCCGAGATTCCAGGGTTCACCCGTGAATCGCCCGAAGTGTAGTTCGACGTGCCGCGGGCGCTCGCCTGCCACGAAGTGACGACCCCCGAGTTTGCGGCGAGGCATCCCCATGAACGGCTTGTACGGGTCGAAGCCCGCGTTTCGCTGCTTCTTTACCACGGTGACCCGGGGGAAATCGACGACGTGGTGATTGAAATCGATGGCAGCGAAAGCGGCTTGAGAGTGCAGAATTACGCTCCTCGGACGCGACTCACCAGCGACCACGCCGAGCCAATCCGTCTGAAAAAAACCCTCACCACCGACCAAACCTTAGCCGGCACTCTCGGTGGCAAGTTGGCGGCGGACATTTCGCTCACCCCTTCGCTCTCTAGTGGCCGCGCCAAGCGAGAGACCGAGACGGAGACCACCGTGCGGCTTGCGGCGAAGCAAGCAGTCGTTGTGAGCGGCACGATTGGCGGACGGAGTGGCGTCTTCTACAAGCTGAGGCGTTCGTCGCAGTTGACCCTTGAGGGGGAACAACTCTTCACGGTCGATTTCATCGCACCGGCCGACTGGTCCGGTGGACCGATCGAAATTCGCTGCGTTGCCCGTGGCGAAAAGAAGTGGTTGTTCGTTGAACAACGCCGTGTTTGGAACGAGACCGCCTCACCCGTCGAACTACGCCTAGTGAGCCACGCCGTGGCAAAACCCGTATTGGATACGTCAGAGTAGTACCTCGCCCCTCCTACGGTGGGTCTTCGACGGCAAGGCTATAGCCTCGCCATCCTGGCGGGGAAACGTGCGGGTACAGACGCACCACCACACAAACCAAAAAAGAGCGCGCTCGCAGAGAGACCGCAAACAAGCAGGAAGCAATTACAACGAGGGCCTATTTCTTGCGGTGCCGAATCTTCGCACGCATGCGACGCTTCTTACGACCCAATTTCCGACGACCTTTACCTGACTTCTTAGTACCCAATGTCCAATCGCTCCGCTGAGAGGGATCCGAAACGGTCCCCGAGTCATAAATGCCCATCCGTACGACGAGCTAAAAACAATGTGCAGCACCGCATTGTAGGCGTAAGGGAGCCCCCGGGACAACCCACCTAATGGGTCGAATCGCCCATTTGCTCTCGAATCCAAGCATTAAGCTCTGCTAAATCAACCTCTGGCAATTTGTCCAAGTCGGGCCGAAGTCGCTCGGCACGGCGGGCGTACACGTGCTGAATCTCTGATTGAGGTTTGTCCGTGTTCCAGTGCATAAGCACCCGAATGCATTTTTCTAGCGATCCGGGGACACTCACTTCATAGCCACAGAGGAGCGGCACGTCGCCCCAACCAATCTGCCGGGCGGCCAGAGCGGGGAACTCGGCGTCTAGCTCTCGGGTAACGGTAAAAACCGCACTGGCTAAGTCTTGCTTATCGATCCCATTGCGGTGGATCATTAGGGCAAGCAACTGCCGAGTCGCCTCAAGGATTTCCTCGCGGTCGTTCGCTTCGACGGTGGTAGCTCCACGCACTCCGCGACAAGCCATGATGGGTTTTACCTGAAAAGGAGAGAGATTAGGGAGGCGAGCAAATTGACCTTAGCCACCGGTGGCTAAGGTCAAGTGAT
>JAJRUA010000253.1 GCA_024278035.1 Planctomycetota bacterium
GAATGTGGATACGACCGTACAAGAGAAGAACATCACCTACCCAGCCGACTTAGAACCGACCCAGGCATCGGGTAGAATTTTGTGCCAAACCGTTGGGGGCAGGCAACCTTTCGCAGGGGTCGCTAAAGTCCGAGGTTTTCTTGCATAGGATCGGAGCCTGACCCCTTTTCCTGTCAGGCTGCTAACGAAAACGCCCCGAATCGCGTAGCTCGGCTGTGAGAGTTTTGTATTCTCTTTTTTTGGCTTCAGGGAGGTCTCGCCAGTCGATGTCGTGGATTGCACCATGAATCGCGTAAAGATAAGCGGCATTGCAGCACTTGGCGCTCCGCCTCTTTGAATGGGGCCTTTGCTTGATGCGACCGATGAGCATCTGCATGAAGGTCTCTTCAACGCCGAGCCGCTTTACGTCTTCAGCCGTGAAAATGCCGGCGGCATTAAAATCGCGTTCGCAGGCCGGGCCGAGATTGCGCATCTCGGAGATTCGCCGCCGGTCGATTTTCTTGTGGGACATTGAGGTTCTGTGCCTCTGGCCTTACGGCGAATCGGCGGGACGATCCCAAACGAGTTCGACATTTTCAAGCAAGTCGCCGACCAGAGCGGTGGCGGCGCTGCGAATACGGCTGCGGATCATGGCGGGCATGCCAAACCAACGGTCCCCTTCGGTCAAGAATTGAGACCGGAGAGCGTCTTCCGATTGAAGCCGTGCTGAGACCCGTAGGAGGTAGACGATCGATTGATCATGGTTCAGAGCCGCACCGACATCGCCCGGCTCTAGGTCGAAGACGGCCTCAAGCAAATCGGGGCCAGGGGCGACGAGTGGCTCGGGCTGGCTGAGTCGCAAGCGGACTTCGCCCGTCGTGGGCGAAATGTTGCCAATCGTGAGGAAGCTAAAGGGGTCGGTCTCGACAACCGTGCCAGCCTCCGCTTTATTTTCACCGCCTTGCTCCTTAGCAAAGTAGGTTTCGAGTGAGAGGCCCGAGTCACGTGCCTTGGTGGCTAGCGTCTTCGCGGCAGCTTCAGCCAAAATGGCGGCTTGCTGGCGTTTCCAGGCAGCGACGACTTTGTCGCGCACGTCTTTCAATTCGGGCGTCACTCGGTCGAATCGCTCGGTAAGGATTGAGAGATAGAGATTGCCATCGAGATCGTAGGTGACGACCGGCTCGTGCAAGTCGATCTCTCCTTCACGGAAGGCGATGATCCAGAGTGGCAAGGGTTGGGCGGCGGTTTCATCCGCGTTCACACTGCGGCCAAGGGTCTCGCCGCGAAGATCAATCATCGAGATCGCTTCAGTCGTTTTGTGCAGGAGACCGTTGTCCGAAGCAAGCGGGCTAAGATCGGTTAACTCCGACGGGGTGGCGGGTGGCTCGGCCTTGGCATCGGCAGCATCCAGCGTCGCGTCGAAGTACTCTGCGTACGTGTCGTCCAGCTCTCGCTTGAGGCCGAACATGAGTTCACGCATTTTTTCTGCGGCCTTTCCCTGTGCCAAAACACGACGAATTTCGTCGCTTACTTCTTCCAGCGGCTGGTAGGAGAGATTTGTTCCCTTGGCGTCCCCTTCTTCTTCCTCTGCCGCTTCTTCCGCAGCCTCTTCTTCGGCGCCGGAAGCTTCAGAGGCCTCCTTCTCTTCATCGGTCAGGGCGACTAGGCGGAAGGGCGAACGCGGCTTCGTGGCCCTCGACTGATCTTCAGCCGGAGACGTAGCTTCTGACGAAGAATCGCGAAGCGGATTAGAAGTGTCCTGTTCGGTCTCCAATTCGGTGGAAGATTTTTCTTCGGTGGCTTCCTCGGTCTCTTTTGTTGCATCTTGGGTTGCTGCATCTTTGGCTGCCGGATCTTCGGAAGGCGTGTCGGTATCGGAGTCGGAGTCGTCATCGAACAGACTTTCATCGCCGAAAAGGGCTTTATCCGCTTCGACGAAACTCTCTTTGTTTTCTTCGTAATACTGGGCGATTTCTTCCTCCGTCACTTCGTCGGCAAGCCGTTCGGCGAACGCATCGAAATTGGCAACAACGTACTGCAGCTTCACGCGTTCAGGGGTTGCGAACGCTGGCTTGGGGGACGGAAGCTCGATGTTTCCGTAGTTAGGCAGGACATCCGGAGTTGGCGTACGATCTTGGTATTCGGCGAAGAACTCGGCAAGTTCGCCGTCGGTTGGTTCGGCGACTTGGTCGATGTAATCGTCGGTCATGACGGCTGCCGCTTCGACGACCACCCGGTCGTTCACCCTAAGCCAATCGTCCCAGCGCTCGGCGGGAAGGACCGTCTCAAACGTGTACTGATGGCTGGTGAGATAATTTTTGGCGAGAATCGCTTCACGCAAGAGGTCAAAGACAAATTTGATCGTGGCTCGTCGCCCTGCCCCGACCTGCATGCCGGACATGATGGTACGCATCTGAGAGTTGCTCACCCGATCGCGTCCGAGGCCGCGTAGGTAATCGATGACCATCTCATCGCTAACAACCATGCCCGCTTCCTGGGCCCGTTGGGCAAAGATTTTTGTTTGCACCACATCGCGCTCGACCCCTTGCTGATAGGAATCCGGGAGCTGGAGCGGGCGGATGCGAAGCGGTAGATCGCCGGCACCGGCTGCCATCGCGTCGCGTGTGCCGAGGATGTAGACCTGACGCTGGAACTCAGCCAGCACACGGCGGTGGCGGATCGCCTCCTCGATCTGTCGCTCATTGAGGCTCCCACCTTTCCAATGGACGACCGCATTCTGGGCCCGAGCGGTGGCTGCCGCCTGGCTATCCCCCCAGTTGCCAATCGAGTCAGCAATCACGAAGGAGAAGATGAGCAGCGCACAAAGCACCACCATCATAACGCCGGTGTATTTTCTAAAAACGGTAAACGGTGTGGCCATTCAAGTCTGTGGGGATAGCGGTTTTCGCCAGCGGCGTCGTGAAATGCGGCAAGCCGCAAGGGTGGGTTGGGTCTAAAGGGCTCTTGACAGCAGAGCGTGCCAAGCCGCATTGTCTTCGGCAGTAGGTGTGTCGGAAGCTGGCAATTCTTAACCGCCATCGACCTAAACGCAATCCCAACCGTGAGTTTCGTCGAACGAATTGGCTCTTTCCCTGGCCCTAGGGGCTTTGGGAAGGGCCATTTCATAGTGACAAGCGTAGCATTTGGCGGCTTCTGAGAGAAGAGAAGCCCGCCTACAAGTAAAGAAAGAGGAACCACGAAAGACGCGAAATACACGCATGAAATGCAAGGAAGAAGGTGGTGAACTAGAGGAACTGGAGCCATCCCCCGGTTTACTCAGATGTTGTGGAGAATGGAGGATGCCCAACAGTTTTTCGTTATCTTTTGAGTCTTTCGTGGTTGAAAAACCGTCCTTTGCCTTAATATACCGGTCCTTTGCCTCAAGGCCCGTCCCAAGAAACCCGTCCCGAGAAAACAACGCTGATCGTATCGGTTGTCCTGCCCGGGCTCACAGTCGGTAAGATCCGCAAGGTTGCGATCATGCGTATTTTTTAACCATCGCTGCTGCCCGACTGGGGCAATGGCTGATAGAGATCGAGCACCGTGCTTTTTTTGAGTCGGAACCCTGGCTCCGTCTTTGACACCTTTCCGAACCAACTTAACCCGCCTCAAGAAGATGGCAAAAAAGAAATCTCCCGCCGCCACTGGCAACTCGCTGGTCATCGTCGAATCGCCGGCCAAGGCAAAGACGATCGCCAAGTACCTTGGCAAAGGGTTCACGGTCGAGGCCTCGGTCGGCCATGTGCGCGACCTGCCGCAAGGGGCTGCCCAGATACCGGCAAAGTATAAAAAGGAAAAGTGGGCCAATCTCGGAGTGAATGTTGATGACGAGTTCCAGCCGATCTATGTCGTTTCGCCGGGCAAGAGCAAGCAAATCAAGCTACTCAAAGACCAGCTCAAGAAAGCCGACACACTTTACCTGGCGACCGACGAAGACCGTGAAGGGGAGGCGATCAGTTGGCACCTCTTAGAGTTGCTCAAGCCGAAGGTGCCGGTCCATCGCCTAGTGTTCCACGAGATCACGAAGGAAGCGATTCAAGAATCCCTCGACACGTCGCGCGACATTGATGAGGGCATGGTCCGGGCGCAAGAAACGCGGCGCATTCTTGACCGACTCTATGGTTATGAAGTGTCGCCCCTGTTGTGGCGCAAAGTACGGCCACGTCTCTCGGCAGGGCGCGTGCAGAGCGTCGCCGTGCGGATGATCGTCGAACGCGAACGAGACCGCATGGCTTTTGTTTCCGCCACATGGTGGGACTTGCTCGGCACGTTCTCCAAGCAGGGCGACGCCAAGCAACGCTTGGAAACAACGCTCGTTTCGGTGGATGGCAAGAAACTGCCGAGTGGCAAAGACTTTGACCAAACCAATGGCAAGCTAAAGAACGACGCCCTGTTGCTCATGGATGGCGAAGCAGCCAAGGCGCTGGTCGAACGCATCCGGACAGGTGAGTTCCGCGTAGCCAGCGTTGAAGAAAAACCGTATACCACCAAGCCATACGCTCCGTTTACAACGAGCACGCTCCAGCAGGAAGCGAACCGAAAGCTCGGCTTCACCGCTCGACGGACGATGCAGGTGGCCCAGTCGCTCTATGAAAATGGCCACATTACTTACATGCGTACCGACTCGACCAACCTGTCGAAGTTGGCAATCGAAGAAGCCCGTAAATTGGTCGAGAGCGAATACGGCAACGATTATTTGCCGTCGGAACCTCGCACCTACGCAGGCAAAGTAAAAAATGCCCAAGAGGCTCACGAAGCGATCCGCCCGGCAGGCACGCCGTTCCAAGTGCCATCGGTAATGAAGGCCAAGCTCAATGCCGACGAGTTCAAGATTTTTGATCTCATCTGGAAACGGACCATCGCCAGCCAAATGGAAAACGCCAAAGGCCGACGCATTGTCGTGGCAATTGAAGGCGAAGGGTGCAAGTTCACCGTCAGCGGTAAGACGATCGATTTCCCCGGTTACTTGCGGGCGTACGTCGAAGGGTCCGATGATCCGAACGCCAACTTGGCCGACCAAGAGAAGTCGCTCCCATCGGTCGAGGTGGGTGAACAACTCGACGTGCTGGAGCTTTTGGCTAAGGACCACACAACCTTGCCCCCCAGCCGGTTCAGCGAAGCCGCTTTGACTAAGGCGCTCGAAGAACGAGGCATTGGCCGCCCGAGTACCTATGCATCGATTATCGATACGATTCTTGCTCGCAACTACGTCTTCAAGAAGGGGGGCGCTCTGGTCCCCACTTGGGTCGCGTTCTCCGTTGTCAAATTGCTGGAGGATCATCTCGGCGGCTTGGTCGATTACCAATTCACCGCCCAGATGGAAGACGATCTCGACGCCATCAGTCGTGGCGAGCAGGGGCACCTTGAGTACCTCAAGAACTTCTACCACGGCAATGGCAAGCCGGGACTCAAAAAACAACTTGAGAACAAGATCGAAGAGATCGACGCCCGTTCCATTAGCCGCATCTTCATTGGCAAGGCAGAGGACGGAGACGAGGTGTTTGTCCGCGTAGGCAAGTACTCGCCCTTCGTGGAGAAAGGGGAGAAAACGGCTTCGCTTCCGGAGGAATTGCCACCCGACGAAGTGAAGCTGGCTTACGCCCTCGACCTGTTGGCGCAAGCCGCGAAAGCCGAAGAGCCGCTTGGCACTTGCCCTGAGACGAACAAGCTGGTTTATCTCAAGGTCGGTCGGTTTGGCCCTTACATCCAGCGAGGCACGTCGGAGGATGAGGATGGTGAGAAGCCGAAGAACGCTTCGCTTCTCAAGGGAATGACCCCCGAAGAGATGACGCTGGAGACGGCCCTCAAGCTGCTGTCGCTCCCACGAGAGTTGGGCGCCCACCCGAAGCTTGAAGCGATGATAACGGCCTACAATGGTCGTTACGGGCCTTACGTGAAGTGCGAGAAGGAGACGCGATCTTTGCCTGCGGACGTGTCGCCGCTTGATGTGACGCTTGAGGCGGCGATCGAGCTGCTCAACCAACCGAAGCCCCGTGGCCGCGGTGCCGCGAAGCCGCCGCTCAAGGTTTTCGAGGAAAAATCCCCCATCACCGACAACCCGGTACAATTGCTCGACGGACGTTATGGCCCCTACGTCACCGATGGCGAAACGAACGCCTCGCTCTCAAAGGGTTCGGTCCCCGAAGAGCTGACGTTCAACGACGCGCTGAACCTACTAGCCGCCCGTGCCGCTGCAGGTGGCTCTAAGAAGAAAAAGAAAGCGAAGAAAAAAGCCCCAAAGAAGAAGGTGGCCAAAAAGAAGACGACCAAAAAGAAGGCGGCTAAGAAAGGCGTAAAAAAACGCACGACCAAGAAGGCGGAGTAGTGCATGTTCGAGATTTTTCCGGATAAGAGCTACGCGGTCATCACGGGCGACATCATTGACTCTTCGAGTCTAATGGCGCAGGAACGGCAGCGGCTGCCGGCCTTGCTTCACGAAATTTCCGATACGCTGGTTGAGTGGCTAGGTGTCGAGTGGCCAGGGTAAGAGGTGATTTCTCCGCTAGCAGTTTTCGGTGGCGATTCTTGGCAGCTGCTTTTGTCGCGTCCTGGTCTCGCTCTTCGTGCGGGACTTTTTGTGCGAGCTACTCTCTTGGCGTCCCCCTTGAATATCGACACTCGGTTTGCGATCGCGATTGCTGGCGTTGATTTTGTCCCTACAGCAGGCATTGAAGAAGCGGACGGCGAAGCGTTCCGCCTTTCGGGCCGAAAGCTGTCGGAAGGGTTGAGACGCCGCCAGGCGATCGGTTTCACTTGCGCTGACCCTGACGAATCCGCTCAGTGGGATATTGTTTGTCACTTGATCGACGCGCTCGTCCGCACCAACTGGACCGACAATCGTGCGAGGGCCGTAAGCGGGGCACTGCGTGGATGGACCGGTTCTCGTACCGGCGAGCTTTGGCCGGAGCCCATTAGCCAACAAGTCATCAGTCGTCATCTGGTGGATGCCGGTTGGGAGGCAATTGAGCCGGCCCTAGAGTCCTTTGAGGCGATTTCAGGAGATATAACAGCGCTATAGCGTTGCATTTCCCATGTTTTGAGACGAGGCGAAAAAATGCACTCCCTGCCGATCGAAGCCCCTTTTCCCCTGCAGATCGTGTGTATGGCCGTGGTCGTGATTTTGGCACTGCTCGGTGCCTAGTTGGTAATGTGGCCGGGCGGATGGGGGGGGGCTCGGTTGTTGCGATCGAAAAAGCAGGAACTTGAGAAAAGTGAACTTGGCAGCGAATCACACGACCTTAGCCAATCGGAGCGGGGATTTGCCGATGGTGGTGCCGTCATCGGTCGACTCGAGCGGCTGCTGATCTATCTTTTCGTCCTTAGCGGAGAGCTTGGTGCCGTTGGCTTTCTTGTCGCGGCGAAAAGCATTTTTCGATTCGGCGAGCTAAGCAATCAGAAAAATCGACTTGAAGCGGAATACATCACCATCGGCACGATGATGAGCTTTACCGTTGGTTTGCTGGTTGCCATGCTTTTTCGCTTTCTGATACCACTGGCGGTCCAGAACGCCGTTCGACTCTCTTTGTCGTAGTCGTGGCTGAGAAGAAAAAAAAGCCGCGGATAATACGCCGATTTCGGGTCTGCTTTTCTGTGAGATGTCCAACGCAAGCGGCCTGTTTGTGCTTACGCGCGGTGGAGAACTCCGTTAGGTTGATTGCTTCAGGCATTTCCCTACCCAACTTCTAAGCGGAGCACAGGAAGATGAACACCCAGCAAGCGATCCTAGCGACGGCGGCCACGAGCGACATGGTCCTCAAAGGCTATCTCAGCGATCTTGACGATGCCGATCTGTTTCGTCGCCCCGGGCCGGGTTGCAACCACATTGCTTGGCAACTGGGGCATTTGATTACTTCGGAATACAATTTGTTAAACATGCTCAAGCCGGGCGCAGCGCCCGAGTTGCCCGAAGGATTTGCTGAGAAGCACGACAAAGAGACGACGGGGGACGACAACCGGGCCAACTTCTGCACGAAGCAAGAGTACCTGGAGCTGTACGACAAGTTCCGCGCAGCAAGTGCTAAGGTGGTCGCATCGATTTCAGACGAAGAACTGGATGTGGAAAACCCCAAGGAGGACATGCGAGCAATGGTCCCGACGGTCGGGGCAATGTTTGTTCTGCTGGCGTCGCACCCGATGATGCACGTCGCCAGTTTGTGCCGGTCCGCCGAGCCGCCGGCAAGCCCGTGCTTTTCTGAGTCAAAGGCCTGCTACACTAGCGATAGTTCCCGTGTTACGCCAAGATTTTCAGGCGAGCGGCAAGCGTCCGCCCATTGAGCCCGGCGTTGTGGGGGCGACAGAATGTCCCGGCCAGGTGGGTGTTCTCAACGACCGAAGACGGATAGGTTGAGGGAAGAGCGAACGGCAGCCGACAAAAAATCGGCGAGAGCAAAGGGGAAAGCCGTTGAGCCTCTTCATTGAGCCTTCGCTATCGATTTTTGGGAGCAGTCCAATGTCCGATCCATTTAATCTTGCGTCTTATGGCATTCAGGTTGCGGAAGTGAGGCGGAATCCGTCGCCAGCGAAGCTTTATGAAGACGCTTTGAAATACGATGGCGCCAAGCTCACCGCCAGCGGGGCCATTGCTTCTTTGTCTGGCGAGAAGAAGGGCCGTTGCCCCAAAGATAAACGCGTCGTCGAAGAACCGGGCAGCAAGACGGATGTCTGGTGGGGCGAAGTGAATATCCCCTTCAGCAACGAATCGTTCGCTAAAAATCGTGCCCGGGCGATTGATTACCTCAACACTTGCGACCGACTGTATGTGATCGATGCCTTTGCCGGTTGGGATGAGACGGACCGAATTAAGGTGCGAGTGATTAGCTCTCGCCCCTACCATGCGCTCTTCATGCACAACATGCTGATCCGCCCATCGGCCGAAGAGAGCGAAAATTTTGGTGAACCGGATTACGTGATTTTCAACGCGGGGCAAGCCTCTGCCGACACGACGGTCGAGGGCGTGGAGACCGAGACAAGCGTCGCTCTCGACTTTGCCTCGGGCGAATTCGTCATCCTCGGAACCGAGTACGCTGGCGAGATGAAGAAGGGCATCTTCACGGTGATGAACTACTTGTTGCCGAAGAAAGGAATCCTGTCGATGCATTGCTCTGCCAACGAAGGCAAAGCGGGCGACTTGTCGCTCTTCTTCGGGTTGTCGGGCACCGGCAAGACGACTCTCTCCGCCGACGATGAGCGGGCTTTGATTGGCGACGACGAGCACGGCTGGGGCGATAACGGTGTCTTCAACATCGAAGGAGGCTGTTATGCCAAATGCGTTGACCTGTCGCCGGAGAAAGAGCCGGAAATCTACGGGGCGATTCGCTTTGGCACCGTCCTAGAAAATGTTGTCTACGATCGGGCCACTCGGGAAGTCGATTACACCGACGTTTCACTTACCCAGAACACCCGGGCAAGCTACCCGATTGAGTACATCGACCACGCCAAGATTCCTTGCGTTGGGCCCCACCCGAAGAACATTATCTTTCTGACTTGCGACGCCTTTGGCGTGTTGCCTCCTGTGAGTCTGCTGACGCCTGCACAGGCGATGTATCACTTCATCAGTGGTTACACGGCCAAGGTCGCCGGTACGGAAGTCGGCGTCACGGAGCCGGAAGCACCCTTTTCTGCTTGCTTCGGAGCCCCGTTCCTCGTTTGGCACCCAACGAAGTACGCCGAGCTGCTGGCTGAAAAAATGCGCAAGCACGACACCAGGGCCTACTTGGTAAACACGGGTTGGACCAGCGGCGCCTACGGAACGGGCAAGCGGATGAGCCTCAAGTTCACCCGCGCAATCATCGATGCGATCCACCATGGTTCGCTCGAAGGATCTCCAAGCGAAATCGATCCGTTCTTTGGCTTAGAGGTTCCCACCGTTTGTGAAAAGGTGCCCCACGAGTTTCTGATTCCGAAGAACACTTGGTCGGATAAGGCAGCTTTCGACGCAACCGCGGCGAAGCTCGCCGGCCTGTTTGTCGAAAACTTCCGCCAGTTTGAGGACGGAGCCACCCCTGAAATCCTTGCCGCTGGCCCCAAAGCAGCTACTTAGAATAGGTGCCCGATAGAAAAACGCTTGTGGTACCGCCCCGCGCCGACTGCCGACGATTGTCCATGTCCAAAATACTGATTACTTCCGGACCGACACGTCAGTATCTCGACGCGGTTCGCTTTCTAACCAACGCCTCCAGTGGCCGTATGGGCCGGGGCTTGGCACGGGCTGCGATCGAGGCAGGGCATGAGGTGGTAATCGTCTCAGGTCCGGTAGAGGTCGTTTATCCTTCCGAAGCGAGAATCGTCCCCGTGATTTCGACCGAAAAGATGCTGGCCGCAACAGCCCGGGAGTTCGAAGACTGTGACGGTTTGATCGGAGCCGCCGCCCCTTGCGATTACCGCCCCGTACGGGTTGCTGAGGGAAAGATCAGTAAAACGGGCGAGCCGATCGACGTGCGACTTGTTGAAACCGATGACGTGGTCGCGACGCTTGGAGCCGAGAAAGGCCACCGCTGGGTGGTGGGGTTTGCCCTGGAGGCAGAGGACCACCGACTTCGGGCCCTAGCCAAGCTCGAACGCAAACATTGCGATCTGATGGTTTCGAACGGTGTGACTGCGATGAACGCCACGGAGAACGAGGTCGAGGTGCTAACGCCCGAGGGAGAAGTCGTCGGTCGCTTCGCAGGCCCCAAGGACGAAGTAGCCCGCGGCATTTTGGGGGTGATCGGCAAACGGCTGATCCGCTAAAAAAGACGAATCCAGCCCTGATTTTTTTAGCCCGATATTTTTCCCCGCACTTCTTTTCTTCTTCAGAGTAAAACCTGTGGCCCCTCAACAAGGCGTATGATGCCAAGCGATGCTCCTCCAGTGGAAGAACGGCTAACCAAGGCGGAGCTAGCCACTCGGTTACCGGCGACGGCCTTTGCGTTCCGTGGCTACAACGTAACGAACCTTGGACGTACGCCTGAATTACTCAACGTAACGGCCTACCGTCCGATTCTGGAGGCCCATCTTCGCTCGGCTGCGGAACTCTGTAGCGAAGTCATAGGTAAGCCAGTCGATCTCGTTCAGCAAGTGACGCAGCGCCGAGAAACCAACCTTGGTAACTATGCCGAAGCGGTCGCTTTGGTCTTTGCGGTTGAGTTGGCGCAGATCGATCTCCTGCGAGAGTGGCATGGAATTGATATCGCAAAGTCGCGGCTGGCCTTTGGGTACAGTTTGGGCGAATTGGCTGCCGTCGTGGTGGCGGGAATTGCCGAAGCAGACGACGTATTGCGCGTCCCCCTTTCACTCTCGACGGACTGTGCTGAATTAGCTCACGGAGTAACGATGGGAATCGTTTTTTCGCGTGGGACGGCACTTGAGGAAGCGGCTATCCACCATTTTTGTGAAGAAGTCACGGCTGAAGGAAAGGGAACAATCGCTGTGTCGGCAGTCCTTTCGCCCAACACCATGTTGGTGTTAGGGCAGGAAAAGACGCTCGACCGGCTCAAAAAACGACTCGCCGAACACCGCATCCTTGTCCGCCGCAACGATTCTCTGTGGCCACCCCTGCATACATCGATCGTTTCTCAGCGCTATGTGCCCGATCGGGCAACGGTGATGATCGAGCAGATTCCGTTATTAGCGGAGGCCCCGACACCCCCGATCCTTTCACTAGTAACGGGCCAACAGGCGTACGGCGACGGCCAATCGCGTACGGTCCTCCGCGATTGGGTCGATCATCCGCAGCGACTTTGGGACGGAGTTGGAGGGGTGCTGGAGAGCGATGTCCGTACGATCGTTCATGTTGGCCCCGAGCCGAATGTCATTCCGGCAACCTTCCTGCGGCTGGCCGAAAACGTGAAGCAACAGACAGACAAGCGATCGCTAAGCGGTTTAGGCTTACGAGCCGTCCAGCGACTGGTAAACCGCCCTTGGCTCGCATCGATGTTGCCGAGGCAAAGTTCATTGCTCCGAGCGCCCACGATTCGCCACGTGCTGCTCGAAAATTGGCTTTTAGACAACGCCCCCGGCGACGGGGCTTAGCACCGCCTGCCCGGTAGCTAACGATGAATCGGCTGCCTACAATGGGGGATTGCCGTTCGCCGAACGGCTTGCCACGTCCTTCTAGCGAGTTTGAGCTTTCCTGTGTTTGAGACCATTGCCATCGTTGGTGCCACGGGTGCCGTCGGCGGGTTGATCCGCCAATTGTTTGAAGAACGTAACTTTCCGCACCAGCGGATCAAGTTCCTCGCGTCGGCCCGATCGGCCGGCTCGACGATTGACTTCGGCGGAAAAACACACACCGTAGAAGAGCTCACGCCCGACGTGTTCGCCGACATCGATCTAGCGATTGGCAGCACGCCCGACCCGGTCGCCAAGGAGTTTGTCCCCTGGGCAAAAGAACACGGCTGCATCGTCGTCGATGAAAGTGGCTACTGGCGAATGGACCCCGAGGTGCCGTTGGTGATTCCGGAGGTCAACCCTGAGGCGGCCCTCGCCCACAAGGGGGTCTTAGCCAGCCCCAACTGTAGTACCACCCAAATGGTGCTCGCGATGAAGCCGCTGCACGATGCGGGTAAAATTCGCCGTGTCGTCGTCAGCACGTACCAAGCGACTAGCGGAGCGGGCGTGGCCGGTCAGCGCGATCTTATCGAAGGATCGCGGGCCGCCCTGGAGGACAAGCCGTACGACTACGAAGCGTTTGCTCACCCAATCGCGTTCAATTGCATTCCGCAAATCGGCTCGGAGAAGCATGCGGGCTACACCTCCGAAGAGATGAAGATGGTTTACGAGACCCAAAAAATCTTTGGTGATGCGTCGATCAAGGTTTGTCCGACCTGTGTTCGGGTGCCCGTGAGCAATTGCCACAGCGAAAGCATTTTGGTCGAGACTGAAAAGAAGATCACCGCCCAAGAGGCTCGCAAGTTGTTCGCTGCGACGCCCGGCATTCGTGTCGTCGATAATTTGCCGGAAGGTGAGTATCCTATGCCGACCAACTGCGATGGCGACGACGCAACGTTCATCGGCCGCATTCGCGAGGATATCTCTTGCGAGAATGGCTTGGCCTTCTGGTGCGTAAGCGACAACCTCCGCAAAGGTGCCGCCACCAACGCGGTGCAAATTGCCGAGTTGCTTTCCAAGAACACTGCTGCGGTTTGATCGTGTGGACACTGGTATCGAAACTGCA
>JAJRUA010000254.1 GCA_024278035.1 Planctomycetota bacterium
CGCCCTTCCGGAGGACGAAGCCGCTTCGCTACGCCAAAAGCACTACAACGCCACCGTCACCCGTCGGCTTCCGACGACGCATCCGGAGCTGATGCGAGTGCGGGTTCGCCTGGATGACGGCATTGCCGACGACGGGGCGGCGCTCCACTATCAGCCAGGACAGTACACCACGCTCGGCATGGGCTACTGGGAACCCCGTACCGAAGGGGCCCAGCAGGAGACGCTCGACGAGAAAAAGCTCCGCCGGGTCGTCAAACGAGCCTATTCCATCAGTTGCCGGCTGCTGGACGAAGAGGGCCAGGTGGCTCCCGCTGGGGACGAAGAGGAGCTGGAGTTTTACGTCGCCCTCGTCCTCCAAGCCGACAGTCCACCGGCTCTCACGCCACGGCTCTTTCTGCTGGAAGAAGGAGACCGCCTGCATATGGGCCCCCGGGCAAAGGGGACTTATACGCTCGAATCGGTCAAGCCGACCGATAACCTCCTTCTTGCCGCCACCGGCACGGGCGAAGCGCCGCACAACGCGATGGTGTCTAAGCTCTTAGCCGAAGGCCATCAGGGCAAGATCACCAGCATCACCTGCGCCCGCTACTGGGCCGACCTCGGCTATGTCGAGGAACACCGGCAACTGATGCAGCGCTACCCCAACTATCGCTACGTGGCGCTCACCACGCGCGAACCAGAGAACCTGGACAAGGACCTCCCCAACTACGTGGGCGTTACCTACATTAAGCACCTGCTCGAAAGCCCTGAAGCTGCCGATCGGCTTGGATTTGAGCTGGATGCGGAAGTGACCAAGGTCTTCCTCTGCGGCAACCCGGCCATGATCGGCATTCCGAACAAGCCGGACCATCCTGAGGGGCGTTATCCGGAGCACCGGGGAGTGGTCCAGATCCTCGAAGAGCGAGGTTTCAAAGCCAACGAGCCAAAAGTGCCGGGGAATATCCACTTCGAGAAGTACTGGTAGCCGCCGTGCCGTCGTGCGAGCGTCTTTTGCCGAGGAAAAATTCGGGGGATTTTACGGAAATAGCCCAAATTGCTCTTTTTCACTTTGGACGAATCCCAACTTTTCTGAGGATTTCGACCTATTCTCGCTCCCTAACCGCCCCGTTTACGTTACAGTGGGGTCTTGCAAGAGGGGTTCGTTGAGCCGTGTTGGCTCGCGGGATGCCCCTTCAAACGAGTTTTAGTAAGTAGAGACAAAGTAATGGCCGAAGGCACGATCAAGCGACTAACGGACAAGGGTTTTGGTTTCATCGACACGGGAACCGGAAGCGACATGTTCTTTCACCACTCGAACGTTGAGGGAGTCGCTTACGACGATCTCCGCGAAGGTCAGCAGGTGGAGTACGAGCCGGGACAAGGCCCCAAGGGTCCCCGGGCTGAGAACGTCCGCCCTGTCTGATTTGGACAGCGTGTAAGAGAAAACAACGAACACCGTTGTGAAACGCCCCACGTTTCGCAGCGGTGTTTTCTTATGCGCTGCCGATTTTTTTGCGACGAGAAAGAGAAAGCAGCGAGTCGCGAGCGTCAGCGACCGGAGATTTTTCAGCGGATGCCTTGTAACAAGAATCGCATCGATCTTGGGTTCAAAATCTCCGGCGGCTGACGCCGACGGCTCGCTACTTGTTTAGCCATCGTCTTCGTCTTCCTGAACAAGGTGCTGCCAATACCTCTTTGGGTTGTTGAGAAAATCACGAGTAATTCGGAAGTGTGTGGTTTCTTCCAATTCGATCGATTCGAGCTTGCCACGATCAAACGTAATAGTGCCAGGCCGACCACCCGCGTAAATCCGCTGAGTCTGTCCCGTATTGCTACACGGCACCTCGTCAATTCTTCTTTACCATAGCCGTCGTGTCTTCTAGTAATTAGAATGGAGCGCTCGGCCTTAGCCTTTCGTATCCCCCTGTACCCTCACCATTATGCTTCGTTATTGGACCGCCGGCGAATCGCACGGAAAAACCCTGTTGGCTCTCGTGGACGATTTTCCTGCTGGGGTGACGCTGGATGTAGAGCCGATCAATGCGGACTTGAAGCTCCGCCAAGGGGGCTACGGCCGCGGAGGGCGACAACGGATTGAAACCGATCGGGTCGAAATCCGAACGGGCGTTTGGCGTGGCGTGTCGCTGGGCAGCCCCATCGCCTTGGAGGTGATCAATAAAGATTACAAGCTCGAACGGATGGAGGATCTCCCTCGCCCACGGCCCGGCCATGCCGATTTAACGGGCAGTATCAAGACACTCGATGGCATTCGTCCGATCCTTGAGCGCTCGAGCGCTCGTGAGACGGCCGTGCGTGTCGCTGCCGGCGGGTTGGCCAAGCTGCTGCTGGCGGAGTTCGGCATCCAGACCATCGGCTACGTCGTCGAGTTGGGAGGCGAACGGATCGAACCGGTCGAAGGGACGATTCCTGAACTTCGCAAGTTGCGTGATTCAAGCGAAGTTTATTCTCTCGACCCGACGCAGGACGAGCGAATCAAAGAGCTTATCCAAGCGACTGGCAAAGAGGGCGACACGCTCGGTGGAGTCGTGGAGGTGCGTGTCGAAGGCTTGCCGATTGGACTGGGGACACACGCCCAGTGGGACCGCAAGCTGGATGGCCGGATTGCGCAGGCAGTGATGGCGGTGCAAGCAATCAAAGGGGTTGAGGTTGGCCTCGGTTTTGAGGCGGCCCGCCGGCCGGGATCAAAAGTGCATGATCCAATTCACTTCGATAAATCGGAGCGCGACACGGCCAACCTGGGCTTCACTCGCCCTACGAATAATGCTGGTGGACTTGAAGGGGGGATGACCAACGGCCAGCCGCTCATCGTTCGTGCCGCCAAGAAGCCGATCAGCACGCTTGCCAAGCCGCTGGCGAGTGTGAACCTCGAAACAAAAGAGGAAGCCTCGGCAAGCTACGAACGCTCGGATGTTTGCGCTGTTCCTGCCGCTAGCATTATTGTCGAAGCGGTAGTCGCCTTCGAGATTGCCACCGCTTTGGTCGATAAGTTGGGTAGCGATAGCCTTGTTGAAATGAAGGCTCGCTACGAACTCTTCTTGCAGATGGCCCGCGAACGCTAGCAGTCGGTTGCTAAAACGCCCACGGGAAGCTGCTTTCGCAACGACCCGCTACGAGTTTTTTGCCCGGAATGCTTCGCGAAAAGACCCAACGCCGACTCTTCCGGCTGCTGTTCGTCCTGGGCTGTGTCGCGCCGACGCTTGCCATCGGAAGCTGGGCAGCCGCCCGGTTTCACCCAGCGTACCAGGCCTTCTTGCTTGACCAAGTCAGCCAGTCGCTTGGCATGACGGTCCAGGTTGAGCGAATCCACACTCCCCGACCCGGCGTGTACGAAGCAGAAGGGATACGCATAACAAAAAAATCAGCACCGGTCGCCCACTGCGACCATCTCCATGTTCGGCGTGTCCAAGGCAACTGGCGAATCACGGGCGGTGAATTACGGGTTACCCGCTCCGCTGATACGAAACGACTTCTCGCTCTGCTTCAAGAAAATCTGCCTACTGCATCCCCATTCCGTGCATCGTTCGGCTCACTTGCCATTGACGATGCTCTTGGAAACGAGATCAATCGTTGGGATCAAGTCCGTTGTGAAGTCACGGCGATTGGTGATTCACAAAAAGCGCGCAAGCTGGCGATTTGGGCGGTTGATGGATCGAGTACCCCACAAGCTCGGATGGAAATAGCAACCCATGCTGAAGACTCCGAACTACGAATCCAATTCACTACCGGACCAGCGGGCGTCTCGGGACGATTGCTAAGGGGTAGCGACTCGTTGGCTGCGATTCGTGCAGCGGCAACCTTTGTTGGACGAGGAGAAGCAACCCTTGATGGGGGTAAACATAACGGCAAAGTGACCGGTGATCTTTCTTTCTCTCAAGTGGCGATTGACGAAGCGGGCGGTTTCATCGCCTGGGACCATGCTCGTGTTGATTTGGCTGAAGTCCGCTGGTGGGGCCCTACCATGACACGCATGGATGCCTCGGTTGAGGCCGTGAACGGCTCGGTCAGCCAAGCTCTCGTCTGGGGCATGAACCAATGTCTCCACTGTGGCGCGACGCCAGAACTACAGTCGATAGCCAACGCTTCGGGCAAGGGCCCCCTGCCGTTCGATCGTTTCGCCTGCGATGTACAGTGCGACATCACGGGCCTGCGACTAAAAGGCCTCGGCAAGGAGGCCGTACTACTGAGCCATGCCGGCCAGCCCCTTCTGCATGAGCCGGAGCAGTCGTTGCCTGTCTTCGCCCTTATCCAAGCCCTCTGGCCGTACCAAACGCCCGAATTGCCCGCGACCACTGAAGCGCAAGCAGTCGCACGCCGTCTGCCCCTATCGGGCGAAGCGACCTCGCGACGCTAGAGCAGAGAGTCGCGGAGTAAGAAAGAATTAGGTGCGGAACCGTGTAGCAATATCGGGCGAATTGGTTAGGATGGAAGCCGTGCGACCGGCTCTTATTCGGCGTGCTGCCATCGCTCCATTGCCGTTAAGGTGTCCGGCGTAACTGCCAAGGCTATCTTTCTAAAACCGGCCCCTTTCTATATGGAGAACTTCTGATGAGCGTCTCTACCTCTACGGTCCCCCAGGATACTCTCCGGGGTGTTCCTCACGGTGTTCCTCACCCCGGCTCGATTCGCAACCTCTGTCTCTGTGGACACACCGGGACAGGGAAGACGACCCTTTGCGAACGATTGCTCTTTAGTTCAGGTGAGATCAGCCGTTTGGGAAGTATCGAGCAAGGCAACACGGTCACCGACTTCACCGAAGAAGAACAGCAGCACAAGCATTCTTTGCAGCCGAGCGTGATTCACTTTGACCACGAAGGGCATCATGTCAACGTGATTGACACGCCCGGCATGTCCGATTTTATTGGCCACACGATCGCCTGCTTTCCCGCCGTTGAGACGGTGGTTGTCGTTATCGACGCAATCAAAGGCATTGAGAGCGAAACGCGGCGCCTCATGCAAATTGCTACCGAGCGCAATCTACCACGAATGCTTCTCATCAACAAAATCGATACGCCTGAAGTTGATTTCGTAGAATTGATCGAACAGATTCGCTCTTCGTTTGGCGATGTTTGCTTGCCGATCAACATGCCCAACTCGGATTGTTCTTCCGTGATTGATGTCTTCGAAACCGACGCCCATGACGAAACGGCCTTCGGTTCTGCTGAAGTGGCGCACACGCAAATCGTTGAACAGGTGGTAGAAGTTGATGAACAACTCATGGAGAAATACCTGGAAGTCGGTGCCGAGGGACTCGATCCCCAGCAGATTCACGAAGCGTTTGAGAAAGCACTCCGTGAAGGCCACTTGGTTCCCCTGGTTTTCGCTTCCGCCAAAACAGGGGCGGGGATCGACAAGCTATTGCATGTGACGGCCTCGCTGTTACCCAGCCCTTTGGAAGGCAATCCTCGCCCGTTTGTGTGTGGGGAAGAGCCACTGGCGACGGAGTTCGATGCCCGTAAACCAACGATCGCTCATGTCTTTCGCGTCTCGACGGACAAGCATATTGGCAAGATGAGCCTCTTCCGGGTTCATCAGGGGGTGGTCCGGGCCCGAGCCGAATTGTTTATCAATGACCAACGCAAATCGCTTCGGATTGGGCACGTGATGCGTCTTCAGGGAAAGAACCACAAAGAAGCAGAAGCGATTGGACCGGGGGAAATTGGTGCGGTTACGAAAGTTGAGGATATTCACTACGACGGGGTACTGCACGACGGGGCAACCCCCGAGAATCCGCCTCACTTGGTCCCCCTAGCGCTGCCGAAACCGATGTACGGCCTAGCGATTGAGCTAAAAAACCACGCCGACGAGACCAAGTTCTCCACCGCTATTCAGAAACTTCAGGATGAAGACCCTTGTTTCGTCATGGAACGTATCGCCGCGACGCGGCAGACCGTCCTACGTGGTTTGGGAGAACTTCACTTGCGAGTGATTTTGGAGAAACTCCAATCGCAGTTCGGGATTGAACTTGCAACCTCGGCACCCAAGGTTGCTTACAAAGAGACGATCCAGGGCAACTCCGAAGGGCACTATCGCCACAAAAAACAATCGGGCGGTGCCGGGCAGTTTGGCGAAGTCTATTTGCGTGTCTCGCCCCTGCCACAAGATCACCCGGACGGTTTCGAGTTTGAGAACGCGACGGTCGGCGGTTCGATTCCACGACAGTTTATGCCGGCGATTGAAAAAGGGATTCGCCAAGTTCTTTTTGATGGCGCTGTGGCGGGCTATCCAATGTCCGGCGTTCGGGTTGAGGTTTACGACGGCAAGTTCCATGCGGTCGATAGCAAAGAAATTGCCTTCATCACCGCCGGAAAAAAGGCTTTTGTCGAAGCGGTTAGAAAGGCGAATCCCGTTCTCCTGGAGCCCTATGTGGAGGTGGATGTGACCATCCCGAATCAGTACATGGGAGACATCACCGGAGATTTCTCAACCCACCGAGGGCGCGTCAACGATACGCAGATGCAGGGGGATACCTGTACGATTCGGGCAACGGCTCCCCTGGGCGAGTTGCAAACGTATTCCACCCGGCTCAAGAGCATGACCGCCGGTTCCGGGGCGTTCACCATGGAGTACAGCCATGACGA
>JAJRUA010000255.1 GCA_024278035.1 Planctomycetota bacterium
AAGCGATGCACCGGCCCGCTCAACGAGTCCTGGTGTCCAGCAGCCGGCTGCAAGGCAATAGTTGGCTGCGCTAAAATCTCCGGCAGGGGTCGTGACTTGGACCACTCGATCACCATCGATCGTAAGGGACTTGGCAGGCGATTTCGTAACTATCTGCACGCCTCGCTTATGGCAGGCGGCGGTCACCGCTTGAAGATGCCGCGGATTGCGTACCTGGGCTTCCTGGGGAACGTCGAACGCCGTCACTTCGTTTGCGGAAATTCCCAGGGGGGTGACGGTGATACCTAGCTTTCGCCAACGTGCGAAGGCAGCCGCCAAGAAATTCGCATTCTGCGGCGTCTGAATATAACGACTACCACAGCGCCAGTACTCGTTGTCTATGCCGGTCTCTTCGAGCAGCCGTTCGGACCAGTCGGCGTAAATTTCCCGTGAGGCTACGGCCATTTGGTCGAGCAACGGGTGGTCGCTGTACCAAGAACCGGGAGGAAGAATACCGGCCCCCGCCCACGAGGCCTCACGTCCCAGTTCGCCCCGCTCAAGAAGCGTGACGCTCATCCCATCACACGCCAGTTGGTAGGCGATCGAGAGGCCAACTACGCCCCCGCCGACGACCAGACAATCACTCGTTTGACTTTTTACTGTACGTCCCAAAACCATTCGGTCCTTCGGTCTTTCTCGACCGCTGGACGCGTCTCCTGAGGGGTTGGGGGAATAGGCTCTTCGTGAGGATGCCATGGAAGAGAGTTGCCCGTTGCTAGTTGCCAAGCAGTAGTCGCTAGTTCGTGCTCAGCCAGTTTTTGATGTGGGGCGTTAGCTTTATAAGAACTTTGTCTTCGTTGGATATTTCAGCAGCCCTTTCAGCAAGACGTTGCTGCAAAGTGGCTAAATCTTCGGTGGTGTCCACATCGTACCACTGGTCAACAAGCAAGTAATCCTCCCCCTCTCGCCAGCCTGCTTTCTCTAGCCGCTGAAGCGTCGCACGAAGTAGGTCGGGCGAACTCCACGGCAATCCCTCAAAAACGGGAGCGGGCTCACCCCGAACACCAATCAGCCAGTACCCACCATCTGCTGTCGGGCCCAACACCAAACGATTCGGCGGCCCCGAACTTAGAAGCCAATCTTGTGCCCTCCGCACAGCAGCGAGTGGCAAGTCGGGACTGTCCGAACCGACTAACAACGCCGCCTGAGCCCCGCCAGCGATTGTGGTCTCAAAGAACCATCGCATCCGCTCTCCGAGGCGTGGCAGATCGGGCTGCAAAGCCAATTCCCAGCCTCCGGTACGCACCTGAGGAAGGGCCTCGAACGCGGCCCGCTCCTTAGCCGGCGTGTAGGCCAAGATGCGTTTGCCCTCCAGAAGCGAAAGACGCTCTAAAGTCACTTCAATAAAGCAACGGGCCGCTTCTGAGGCGGCACGCTTGCCAATTTTTGCAGCGAGCCGCGTTTTTGCCTTGCCAGGGGTCCAATGCTTGGCAAACAGGCCAACGCACACCGCACGGGCCGCAGAGCCCGTCCCCCCACTTTCGGGAGGGACGGCGGGCCTCTTTTCCCCGTTTATCGCCATTATCGTCAAAAACTGTTCGAGTATTTCCCAACCTTCCTCTTTCAGAGGACTTGGGGTTCGGCAAGAAATTGTCTATTTGGGGGTTTAGGTAAGTCCCTTCTGTCACTCGATTTGTGACGTCCAGGCCCCAGGGTGCGGCCAGCCGCACGGTCCGTTCTGAACTAGAGTTGAGTGTCTCCGAGACCCTTTTCTGAATCTAGGTCCCAAGCGCAACTCTTTTCATATCAAGCGTTTAAGGTTTTTCTTGATCCTAATCCATCTGTCTGCGTAGCATGAAAGGAGCCCCCCTCGGCGGGCCTCTTTCAAGAGATCCGCCTTGGCATTGGCCACACGCATCGTGGCCACACCACTTCACACCACGCCATCTACGGAGGTGGCGATCTCGGCAAAGGAAGCCGCGAGAAACGTTTCGGTGTTGTTAGCCGTTCCTCTTTACAACTCGGTTGGCCCTCATCCTATGGCAAAACGATCCAGTAGCTCGAATCACCAAGGACGCCGTGACTATCGCGCGAAGTCCCAAGTAAGGCAAGCACAGCGTCGCAATGCGTCGGTGACGGCCCAGAGTCAAGGCCGGCAGGGATTGGCCAAATCACGTCGTGGCGTGACCCAACAGAACCTGGAGCTCCCCTTCTCGCCCCCTGAGGATTGGTACGAGCCGACCGGAGCCGCTAAGGGCTACCGAGTCCTTACCCAGGCCCCAGGCAGCGGCTACAGCCACGTTGTGACGCCTGACGAGGTTCGGGCGAAACTCGCCGAACTGCCCAGCCATTTCCTGCGCGACCTGGAGGTTGTTCAGCTAAGCCGTATGACCCGTAAAAAGCAGAGTTTGCCTTGCTACGGGATGCAATGGGGCCCGGCACTTTACCTCTATCCGATTGACGAGAGCTTGGTTGAGCATTTCTACGCCCCGCCGGGAGTGAATGTCGTCAATGAGACCAAGATGTACGGCGGGCGATGGGGCGAGCCGGAGCCCGGTCTGTGGACCCTCACTTGGAGCGAACGGGCGATCCGCGATTTTTACCTTAACAACATCTTAATACACGAGTTGGGCCACTTGCTGGACGAGCGAAACTCTAGCTATACCGACCGTGAGCGATTCGCGGAGTGGTTTGCGACGGAGTTTGGCTACCGTCGTACGGGGGGGGCCGCCAGCCGTCGCCCCAGGCAACGGATGCGACGCCGCCACCACACGGCCTAAAGCCTGCACGGGAAGGAGGAAGGCGACAAATCCGAGTGGCACGGGAAGGTTTACCGGGCGGGTTGAGAAAGGGCGGTTGTCGCCGGGACAGAGTCGCGCTAGACTCTCGTCCAAAACAACCCTCCCCCCCATTTGCGTGGCTTCCCCGTGGACCCCTCAGCCTTCTTTCAGCTTGCCTGCGAACTTGTCGGCGGTCTTGGCATTTTCCTGCTCGGCATGAAGCACATGTCCGAAGGGATGCAGGCGGTGGCGGGCAGCAGCCTCAGGCGGCTCATCGGCTCTGTCACAAGCAATCGCTTTCTGGCCGTTATCGTTGGCACTCTTGTCACCTGTATCGTGCAGTCGAGTTCTATCACTACGGTCATGGTGGTTGGGTTCGTTAACAGTGGCATCATGGAACTCTCACAAGCGATCGGGGTGATCCTTGGAGCCAACATTGGTACGACCATCACCGGTTGGATTTTGGTTCTGAAAGTCGGCAAGTACGGCCTACCGATTTTAGGAGCCGCCGCCTTTGTTTATCTCTTCTCGAAAGGAGATCGTTGGCGCTATTGGGCCATGGCCATCATGGGCATCGGGATGATTTTCTTCGGCCTTGAGCTGATGAAGGATGCTTGTGCGATCATTAAAGAGAATCCCAACTTTGAATCTTGGTTCCAGCAATTTCAAGCAGACAGCTACTTTGGCGTTCTCAAGTGCGCGTTAGTTGGCTGTGTGATTACGACGCTCGTGCAATCTTCTTCCGCAACGCTAGGCATTACGATCTCGCTTGCCTTTCAAGGAGTCATCTCTTACGAGACGGCTGCGGCGCTCGTCCTGGGAGAAAACATAGGCACCACGATCACCGCCCTCCTTGCTTCGCTCGGAGCCACCACCAACGCACGTCGGGCAGCCTACTTTCATGTCATCTTCAATCTGATTGGCGTCTTTTGGATCACGCTAATCTTCTCTTGGTACATCGGCTTGATCCAATGGATTGTTGATGTGGATGTTGCCAAGATAGTAATGGTGGGCGGCAAAGAGACTTTTCCCAACACGACGATTGCCATCGCAGCGACGCATACGGTTTTTAATCTGGCGAACATGTTGCTCTTCTTGATGTTCGTTCCCATGTTTGTCCGCTTGTTGACATGGTTTGTGCCCGCCAAGGAATTCAAGGAAAAGCCACGTCTCTCAGACCTTGATATCCGGATGCTCGAAACGCCGCTGCTGGCCATTGACCAATCGCACAAAGAGATCGAACGGATGGGCGACGGCTGTGAAAAAATGATCGGCTGGCTCGCTGAGCTTCGGGACCAAGACGACCCTGACAAGGCGCTTGCCAACCGGCTCCAGCAACGTGAAAAAGTCCTCGACTCGATCCAAGATGAAGTCTCGGAGTACATCACCAATTTCCTAGCCGGAAATATCCCGCACGCCATCGCCGACGAAGCACGGCTTCAGTTGCGTATGGCAGACGAGTACGAGTCGGTAAGCGACTACATCGTCCAACTTGATGTTTTCGACCGAAAACTACGCCGCGACGGCCACCGGTTCACGGCAGAGCACCGCAAAGACCTCGGCGACCTCAATCGCCATCTCGCGGAGTACCTTGCCTCGATCAACGAAGCGCTCACGCAGAAGAATCGTAACATCCTCGTAAAAACGTCCCCCATTTCCAAGCGAATCAAAAGCGAGATCAAGCAATTGCGTCACAAGCACCTCGACGAACTCTCCGGCGGCACGATTTCCCCCGCGATCAGCGTCGCCTTCCTTGCTAGCCTTAACGCCTACAGCCGCGTCCTCGACCACACGGTCAACATCGCCGAATCGATCTCGGGGGAGAAGTAGAGCGATTCTCTCCGGTCCCGTGTTTCCGAACAATCAGCGATCGCGGATCGCCTAGCAGCCATTCAACAGTTTCCCTGAATGCGGAAACCACTTCCGCCAAATTACTGGTAACGGTGCGACGAGCGTGATCGGCTCACGGCGCACGGGATGCTCGATCGTTAGTCGCCAGGAGTGCAGGGCGATGCCCGGCTCCACGACGACCGTGCTGCCGTACTTCCGGTCGCCGAGGATCGGCAGGCCGATCTTGGCGAGCTGCACACGGATCTGATGCTTGCGGCCCGTAACAGGGCGAACGACCAGCAGGCTCCGCCCGGACGTTGCCCGAACGACCTCGTACGACAGCTCCGCGCGCTGGGCTCCGGGGGCCGTGGCATGGGTCGTATGGACCTTACGGTGGCGTTCGTCCTTGCGGAGGTGATGAACCACGGGCCCCTCACATGGGGGAGCCTCGCCCTCGACAATCGCCGCATAGACTTTCTCGACCTTGCGTTCACGAAAAGCCTCGGAGAGCCGGCTCGCCGCCTTGGACGTACGCGCCAGCAGCACGAGCCCCGTGACCGGTGCGTCGAGCCGGCTGACAATGCCCAAATAGACAGCCCCCGGCTTGTCGTGTTTCCGCTTGATATAGGCTTTTGCCTCATCAAGCAACGTCGGCGTGCCGGCAGGTGTCCCCATCGTCGCTAACCCCGGTGGCTTGGCGACGACGAACAAGTGATTATCTTCGTAGAGGACTTGCAACGGATAGGTTCCTGCTAACGTATGAGCTAAGTTTTTCCCAAGCATCCCCCTCCCCCTCAAGGGGGAGAAGTTAGGGAAGGAGGCGGAATCGTGTACAGGGTTCAAAACCCCTCCCCTAGCCCCTCCCCTAAAAAGGGGAGGGGGATTCCAATCGACAGAACTTACCTCCATTCACCCCCTATACAACTCCTCCTAATGTCGTCTCCCGAACTCATCCTTGCCAGTGGCTCGCCACGGCGGAAGCAACTGCTTGAGGCCGCTGGCTACCAATTTCGCGTTGTCTCGCCCCATGAGGGGGCTGAGGAAGCGGGCCTTTGCTCGAACTGCGGGCCGGCAGAACTTGTAAGGGATTTGGCGATTCTCAAGTGGAAAGATGTGGATGCCCAGCTCGAAGCGGCTGGCACGGCAGCGGGCGAAGCGGCCCTCCTTCTGGCGGCAGATACCGTTGCTGAGTGCGGAGGCCAAGTGCTGGGAAAACCCGTCGATGAAGAACATGCCCGGGCGATGTTGACGGAACTAAGCGGCTGTGAGCACCGTGTCTTCACCGGCATTTGCCTCGGCGTCTCAGGAGCCGTGGTAACACTGCACAGCGAAGTCGTGACCACAACGCTCCGCATGGCTCCGCTCGATGAGGGCTGGATTGAGAAGTACCTTGCCACGGGCTTATGGGAAGGCAAGGCGGGAGCCTTTGGTTATCAAGATGGGCTCGGCTTTGTGACGATCATCGAAGGGAGTGAGACGAATGTCGTTGGCTTGCCGATGGAACGGGTCGCGGGGTTGCTCGAGCAATGGAACTGTCGGCCTGTTTGACCGGCGTTTTTTTGACGTGCGGAGCGTACCACTTCTGCAGCCGATCGACGGAAACGCCAGAGAAATAGGCGAGCACGAGCGACCAGTTGCGTAGCGTCTGTCGGGCCAAGCCGTGCCGCTGCCAACGCCGTGGCGAAACCAATAAGGGCCCCGGTAATTGCTCTGGCCGCACAAGCCGAGAGACACGGCGCATGAGGGTTACGTCTTCCATGAGCGGCAAGCTTGGCACGCCGCCAACCCGGTCGAGCAAGTCCCGTCGAAGAAAAATCGCCTGATCGCCGTACGGCAAGCGTAGCACCCGACCGCGAAAGGCGTTGCCCCGTTCGATGAGCCGATATCGCCAGCCAGCAGCGTCAATTTCCTGGCGAAAGAAGCCCGCTTGAGCCTTTTTATCCAGCAAGGCCTCGGCAAGCTGTTCACCCGCATCGGTTGGCAATCGAGAGTCGGCATGTAGCATGAGAACCACATCGCCATGGGTCGCTTCGATGCCGGCACGAAGCTGGGCACCGCGGCTCGCCACGGTCTGGATAACCGTCGCCCCTGCGCGACGGGCAATCTCGCAGGTCACATCGCTGCTTCCGCCATCGGCAACGACGATCTCAGCCAAAGCGATCCGGTCGGTTCCAGCTTGCTCAGCTGATTTTAAGCACGCAGCGAGGTTTTTCGCCTCATTGAGCGTCGGTACAACGATCGAGAGCTTCATTCGCAACTATTTTCCTTCTTTCCTTCGGAATCACCTCCCCTATAACCGTCCAATCCTACGCCAATACGTGCTTCGCATCAGCGATGCATCGTACACAGTCAAGAATGACTTTGTAGCCTACCGCCCCATTCGGCTATACTGCTTGGCTGACCGCTGATGGCTGAAAGCTGACCGCTAACCCTTACGAGAGATACAATTGAAGCTAAAAGTGGGGCTAGTTGGACTCGGACCCTCGTGGCAATCGCGCCACCGACCTGCACTCAAGGCGCTCAGTTCACGTTTTGAAGTCCGAGCCGTCTGCGATCCGGTGGCTCACAGGGCGGCTCAGGTCGCTTGTGAACTAAAAGCCCGATCTGTGGATGGTTTTCGAACGCTCGTCGGGGCGGATGACATTGATGCGGTACTCATGCTCTCGGGCCGATGGTTCGGGGCGCTGCCGATCCTTGCAGCCTGTGATGCGGGCAAAGCGGTCTACTGCGGAGCGTCGGTCGAAATGCCAGACGACGAGGCGCGTCTCCTCCGCTCGCGTGTTCTCCAATCGGGAGTCGCTTTCATGGCTGAGCTACCGCACCGGCTTGCCCCCGCCACGATTCGACTCAAAGAGCTGATCGCCACGAGGCTCGGCCCGCCCAAATTGCTTTTCTGCAACGAACGCCACGCCGCTCCCGACCCAAAAGGCAGTCCCTTTTCGTCCGACAACGGCAGTGGCAACGGAAGCGTCAGTCACACCCGCCGGCTAATTGAAATGGTCGATTGGTGCCGTTACGTCGCCGGCACCGAAGCGAAGAGCGTCACCGGCCTGCGTCACGCCACCCCCCACAGCGCCGAGCGGGAGGATTATTCGCTCGTAACAATTGAGTTCGCGCCGAGCCAAGCCCCCTCCAGCCCTTCCGAGCAAAAGCCAGTCGCACAAATCGCCTGTGGTGGTTATGTGCCGAGTGGCTGGAGCGAAGCGGCGGCGTTTCGTCGTCCTGCGGATATGCAAGTCGTCTGCGAACGGGGCATGGCCTTTCTCGACTTGCCGAACCGGCTCGTCTGGTTCGACGACGCGGGCCAGCACACCGAGTCGCTAGAAAACGAACGCCCTGTGGGCGAGCAGTTACTGATGCAATTCCACCGCTCGGTGGCGAGCCTTGTCCTGCGGCCATCGAGTTTAGAAGACGCAATCCGAGCGCTATCGATCGTCATGGCCGCTCAGCAAAGTGCTGAGGAAGGCCGGCGCGTGGAGATCACGAGGGAAGTTTAGAGGTCTTCGCAAAAGGGTGCCCGATTTAATCCGTGTTGATCCGCCCAATCCGCGCTTATCCGCGTCTCATTCTTCGGCGGAGTTGTACCGTATGATACGGGCTTTCCGTGCCAGGATGGCCCGGCTATAGGTGAGGGGTTACTCCCATTCAATCGTCGCCGGCGGTTTGCTGCTGATATCATAAACGACGCGGTTGATGCCGGGGACTTCGTTGATGATGCGCGTGCTGATCTTGGCGAGCAACTCGTGCGGGAGATGGCTCCAGTCGGCGGTCATGAAGTCGTCGGTGTTCACACAACGGACGGCGATTGTGTTTTCGTAAGTGCGACTGTCGCCCATCACACCGACCGATTGAACGGGCAACAACACGGCGAACGCTTGCGACGTTTGGCGGTAAAGGCCGGCGGCTTCGATCTCGCCGACCACAATCGCATCGGCTTCGCGGAGCGGTACGAGTTTTTCTTCCGTGATTTCTCCAAGGCAGCGAACGGCTAGGCCCGGGCCGGGGAAGGGGTGTCGCCAGACGATCTCTTCTGGCAAGCCGAGTTGCAGGCCGAGGCGGCGCACCTCGTCTTTGAACAAATCGCGAAGCGGTTCGATCAGCTCAAAACCCAGTTCCTTGGGCAAGCCGCCAACGTTGTGGTGCAGCTTGATCGTAGCGGCAGGGCCATCGGCGGCAGCACCGCTTTCGATCACGTCGGGGTAGAGCGTTCCCTGGGCAAGGTACTTGGCATTTTCGACCTTGGTCGCCTCTTCCTTGAAGCAGGCGATGAACTCGGCACCAATGCGGCGTCGTTTTTCTTGTGGGTCTTCGACGCCCGCAAGTTGGTGGAGGAATCGCTCTTTGGCTTGCACAACGTGCAGGTCCGCCTTGAAGTGGTCAGAGAACTCTCGAACGACGGCCGCTTGTTCGTTTTTACGCAGCAGGCCATTATCGACCAGAATGCACGTAAGTTGGGGGCCAATCGCTTTGGCGAGCAGGGCGGCGACGACCGCCGAATCGACGCCGCCAGAGAGGCCGCAGATCACTCGGTCCGTGCCGACTCGTTCACGCACTCGGGCAATCGCTTCGTCAGCAAAATCGCCCAGACGCCAAGTGCCGGTCGTTTGGCAGACCTCACGCAAGAAATTGCCGAGAATTTTCTTGCCATCGACTGAGTGGGTCACTTCCGGGTGGAACTGAAGGCCATAAACGGGAAGTCGCTTATGGCGTACCGCCGCGAAGGGGCAGGTCGCCGTACGGGCGAGCGGCTCAAAATCATCGGCGATCTGCTGGACCTGATCGCCGTGGCTCATCCAGACTTCTGTTTGCGACGGGACCTCGTGGAACAAATCGCTCGCATCGATCACGTCACAATGGGCGCGGCCATACTCGTGGGACTCAGCGCTCTGGACTTTGCCACCGAGCGCTTCGCAGGCGAGTTGCATTCCGTAACAAATGCCAAGAACGGGAATGCCTAGCTCGAAGAGCTTGGGGTCGCACCGCGGGGCACCGTCAGCGTACACGCTGTTGGGACCGCCGGAGAGGATAATTCCCTTGGGAGCAATTTCCGCCATCCGCTCCGCAGATAAATCATGGCGAACGATTTCGCAGTAGACGTTCTCGTCGCGAACTCGGCGCGCAATAAGCTGGGCATACTGTGAGCCAAAGTCGAGCACCAACACCCGCTCATGGGCCAAGCGTGAAATGGGGGGGGCAGCTTTTTTGGTAACGGTAGAGGTCATCAACCTGTAGCAGTATGTTTAGGAAAAAAAGCCAAGAACTCCTAGGAAAAGAAACTGAACCACGACGGAACGAAGGAACAATGAAAAAGAGAAAGTGTGGGAAGCGTCTCCGAAGCCGATACGGTGTTGCCTATATCTAGGGCCCGCAACGCGCAGTCGGCATCTTCAGACGCCTCCCTTAATCCAATCTCCGTTGTTCCGTCATGGTTCAGTTTCTTCCGCCGCCCGTGCCGGGTAGTGCCGGTTCTGCGGGGTGGTGGGTCGTCGGGGATCTGATTCTAGCGACCAGAGGGCTTAGAAACTAGCAGCGAAGCCTAGGAATGGTTTCGTGGCGGGGGAAAGTCCGCTTATCATGGAGTCAGGGCCCGACCGGGCTCGCAACCCTTTTAAGCACTCGCTTGACCACTTCTCTTAACACGGCCTCTAACTTTTTGCCACGGATAAGGCACTCCCCATGCAAATTCTCTTGACCAACGACGACGGAATCTATGCCCCCGGGCTCGCAGCGATGCGCGAGGCGCTTGCTCGACTGGGAGAGGTGTCGGTCGTTGCACCGGCGACGGAGCAAAGTGGGGTAGGGCATTCGATTACGTTCCTAACGCCGCTCATGGCGAACCGAGCGTTCAATGGCGACCAGGAACTTGGTTGGGCGGTCGAGGGATCGCCGGCGGACTGTGTGAAACTGGCTCTCGCTGAGCTGGGTACCGAGGGACCTGAAACATGGCGGCCCGACCTTGTGGTGAGTGGCATTAACGGTGGCTTGAATACGGGGATCAACGTCCTTTACTCGGGAACCGTCGGTGCGGCAACCGAAGCGGCAATCAACGATTTGCCAGCGATTGCCGTTTCGCTCCAATACGAAGAACGCCCTCGATTTGACGTAGCAGCGGCGATGGCCGCCGACTTGATTGAACAAATGCTCGAGCAGAATGCTTGGCAAGACCATCGACTGTACAACTTGAACATCCCGACCTCAGCAACGTGCTCGGAAGAAAACGAAGTGCGTGTCACCCGCATGGGATCGACTCGCTGGGACTCCGCTTATGAAGAACGACGCGACCCACAGGGACGGCGCTACTACTGGACCGTTGGCACCCCACCAACGGAGAAGCCTGGCTCCGATACGGATATCATTGCCATCCAAGAGGGAGCCATTTCATTGACGCCACTCCTTATCGACCGGACACGAGGCCGGATGCTGGAAGAGATGCGGTCCTGGGAACTTGGCCTTAACAAAAAAATTAGTATCTAACTAAGAGCCTATCCCAAAAACCATCGGAAGGTATCCAGCGGTCGAGGAAGACCGAAGTACCTGATGGTTTTGGGACGTGCAGTAAAAACCACTTACTCCATTACCTGAGACAAAGAAACCTGTCATGTACCAACGTATCACGAAGATAACGCTTATCGCTTGTTTTGCTCTGCTGCCACTTGGTTGTGGCGGCGGTGGGGATGGCACGGCTGATGAGTCGGTGAGCGAAGCCGAGGCGATGGCCGACGCTCTCGACGAGCAAACCGAGGTCGCTGAAAAGCAATCCGAGATCGAGGCCCTTACTCAGGCGGCCAAAGCGGCACGCACCGAGGCTGATCGCCTAGCCAGTTCGGGCCTGACACCAGTCACCCCTGAAGACATGGTGCGTGGCAAGAAAATGAAAAGCGGCGGTATGTTACAGACCACACTCAAGGCAGGTGTCGTCGCTGAACAGAAGCTCAACATGATCCAGTGGCGACAGGCACTCGATCTCTATGCAGCCATGAACAACCTGGACTATCCCAAGACCCATGAGGAGTTCATGGAGAAAGTCATTGAAGCGAATGGGATCACGCTCGAACCACTCCTGGAACCGTACGAGTACATCTATAACCCCGAAGAGAGCGACCTGAACAAACGGGTGAAGCAAGAAGCAATCGGTGCGGCGGAAGAGGCAGCGCAAGCTGCCGAGGCAGCCCTGGCAGAAGCACAGGCAGCGGTAAAAGAATAACGATTACAGTTTCTCCCTCCCCAGTAGGGGAAGGGGCTAGAGGAGGGGGCCGATAACCTTCACCTTTACTAACGCGCTACTCCTCTATTTCTCCTCTGTTGAATCTATTAAAAACTTTTCTCAAGACGTGCAACGATGAACCGACTCCTCCTTTTATCTTGCTTGGCCCTGGTCTCACTGCTGGACAATAGCGCTGTTGCCGGCCCCCCTGACTGGCTCTTCGCGCAAAGTCGTTTTACTCACAGTCCCATGACGGGGGTGCGAGTGGCTCAGTACGCGGCGGCCGCGCCAGTGGAAGGATTGCCCGATCCACGGGCGACCCTCAGTCGATACTGGAACACACGGACTCGGATTGTTGGTGCGGACGGATCGAGCGATACGATCTACGAAGTCCGTAGCTTCGGCGACGCCCAGGGCGAAAACAATGCCCGCTGGGAGCGTAACTTCGATGCATGGAAAGATGCGGCCAACATTGCGGGCCCCTTCTGGGCGGGTGCCTACTGGCCGAGCGGCGGTCCCCCTGCTCCTGGAGCCAACTACTACAACCAAGGCTATGGAACGGGCGGGGGATACGGCGGCGGTTGGGGAGGTGGCTTTGGCGGTGGCTATGGTTTTGGGGGTGGTTTTGGCGGAGGCCCCTACACGGGCTTTGGCCCGAATGGTTTTTTCGGGGGGCCTGGAGTCCCGTTCGGAGTGTCCCCTTATGGCTATGGCTTCGCCCCAGGTTCTGCCTTTCCACAGCAGCCACCTTATCCTCGCCCCTATCCCCCCCGCCGCCCAGGGCAAGGAGGTGGAGGCCATGGCCACGGTGGCGGCCACGGTGGCGGCTATGGCGGCGGTCACGGTCAAGGAGGAGGGCAGGGTGGAGGCCAGGGTTACGGCGGTGGCCAAGGTTACGGAGGACAGGGTTACGGAGGACAGGGGCGCCCCTAAGCGTACCCAGAGTTACCAGAAAAGTGAGGCGAGAAAAAGAAAAAATCAACGCCCCAAACGCCCTGCCTCCGAACGCCAATCCTTGGCCGCTTGATAGCCGGTGGCTAGCCACCGGTCGCCGCGGCGTACGAAATCAATCCGCAGACCATCAAAGTAAGCCCCCGTGGTTCCCGACTGTCGGTGTTGTACTTTGATGAGGGGCTTCAGGTTGGCGGTCGCCGTGTCGGTTCCCCGAATTTCGATCCGCACTTCGCCCCCTTCGCCTGCTGCTTCAACTCGGAACATTGGCAGGAGCGTCTCGGCGTCAGAACGCATTTCCGTTGCCGAAGGGTCGATCAGCATAAGCACCGCTGGCAAGTCATTCGCTTTGATCGCATCAAAAAACTCGGCGATGGTGCCATGGATTTGCTCGGCAGGCGTCTGCCAAAATCGTTCGCCAAGGAAGGCCCCAACGGCCAAAAGGAGTGCCAGGACAAGCATTCCGAAAGACTTGCCGGTTCGCAATTGCGAATGAGCCATCGCAGCCATCGTGACCAAAAGCAAGCCAATCGCCGCAACGGCCAGCGGACTTTCTAGCAGCAGGGCCATCTTGCTTTCCTTTTGGAAAAAACAAAAAAGAATGAGACGCGGAGCCGTGTAGCAATACGGGGCGGATCGAGCGGATGGACACGGACGAAAAAAAATTTCATCCTCGCTGATCCGCTAAATCCGCGTTCATCCGCGTCTCATTCTTCCTTCCAATCAACGCGATTAAGCAACCGCACGGAGTGTGCTCTCTTGATTGAGCTTGTTGTAGAGCGTTTTGAGACTGACACCCAGTTCCTCCGCCACTTTAGGCTTAGCCCCGTCGTGCCGTTGCATCGATTCGTGGATCGCCTCCATCTCAAGTTCGGCAAGTGTCATCGGACCACGTGACTTGGCCGAGCTGGTCAACTGGCGACGATTGAAGTGCTGCGGCAAGTCGGCTGCTGAGATAGGGCCCGCGTTGCAAAGGATCGTTGCGTGCTCGATCACGTTGGCCAGTTCACGCACATTGCCAGGCCAAACGTGCCCTTTGAGCGCTTCGATGGCGTCGTCGGTAAACTGTTGCTCGATCGGCTTCGCACCAGGGCGGAACCGCTTGAGCAAGTGCTCAGCGAGCGGCACCAAATCTTCAAGGTGTTCACGCAAGGCTGGCAGGTGAATCTCGAACGTATTGATCCGATACATCAAGTCTTCGCGGAACTCTCCTTCGGTAACCATCTCCGAAAGATCGCGGTGCGTTGCACAAACGACACGAACATCGACCTTGACCGTCTTGTTTTCGCCAACGCGGCGAATCTCACGGCTTTCAAGGACCCGAAGCATTTTCGCTTGCATCGGACGGGGGAGTTCACCGATTTCGTCTAAGAAAATCGTGCCGCCCGAAGCGACTTCAAACAGGCCAACGCGGTGCTCATCGGCACCGGTGAAGGCCCCCTTGGCGTGGCCAAACAGTTCGCTTTCAATCAGACTCTCGGGCAAAGCGCCGCAGTTGATCGCGACGAACGGCTTGTCCGAGCGACTGCTGGAATCATGGACCGCCCTAGCAACCAGCTCTTTTCCGGTACCCGTTTCGCCGAGAACAAGGACGGTCGATTCGGCGGGCGCGACTTTCTCGATCATTGATTTTACGTGGGCCATCGAAGAGCTATCGCCGATCAATTGCGGGGCCCCTTCGATTCGCTCGATTCGGCGTTCCAGCGCGTGGAACTTTTGCATCAGCTCCCGCTTCGAGGCGATACGACAAAGCAGAGCTTCAATCTCGATGAGCTTGCACGGTTTGGTGAGATAATCAAACGCCCCGTAACGCAAGGCTGCAATGGCACTCTTGGTGGTGCTTTTGCCCGTGAGAACGACCGCTTCGGTCTCAGGCGAAATCTCTTTGAGGCGCGCAATCACCTCCACACCGGTCAGGCCCGGCATGTCCAGATCGACAATGATCGCGTCGTAGTTGTTCTTCTCAATGGCCGCGACGGCGGTAAGACCGTCGGGACAGACGGTCACCGTATGGCCCATACGGGGCAATTCAAGCTTCATCAACTCTTGCAAAGATCGCTCGTCGTCGGCGAACAGGAGCGATAGAGCGGTCGTTTTCGATTTCGTTTTGGTGGGCATCTGTATCGCTTCCTGCGGTCGAATCGCGTGCCATCCTTGGCATCACGGGGAATGTTTAGTTGAGTTGTCTTGACGAATCACGAAGGAATATAAGGGAAAATAAACGCCGTAGTCCCCCTCCCCCGTTTTCGGAAGAGGCCGACTCGCTAGAGAACGGGGGGAGGGGGGTTTTAGAACCCTGTGCATGGTTCAGCCCCCTCCCCTAGCCCCTCCCCCCAAAGGGGAGGGGGACTACGCGCAAGCGATTTTTCCGTCGTTCCTTAGCGGTTTAAGCGGCGGCGAGTTGTTTTTTATTTTTTGCAACACTGTCGGTTTGGTGAATGGGGAGCGTGACCGTAAACGACGAACCATGGCTGGGGCCGGGACTTTCGGCGACCAGTTCGCCACCATGTTCTTCGACAATGCGATAGGTGATCGAAAGCCCCAGTCCCGTTCCTTGTCCACTATGGCAACGAGTGAAGAAGGGCTCGAACAGATGCTGCTTCACTTCTTCGGTCATGCCACAACCGTTGTCGGTGAAGACGATTTGCGCAGACTTGCCTGTTCGCAGCACTTTGACGGCAACATGGCCACCGTCATCAAGGCTGTCGAGACCGTTGGTGATGAGGTTAAGCACCACCTGCTTCATCTCCTGGGCGTTCATCTCGGCGATCACCGGCGGTCCGTCGGCGAGCTTGATCTGCTTGTTCTTGTGTTTGCCCAAATGGCGCACCATCTCGATGACGCCCTCGACAAGTTCTCGCAAGTCGGCTGGCCGGCGTTCGGAATCTCCCATCCGTGAGAAATCGAGCAGCTTCTCCGTGATCTGTTTACAACGGAACGATTCTCGCTGAATCATCTCAAGGTAGCTAAGAATGACTTCCCACTCAGGGCCTGGCGTCGTCCCCTCGGGGCTGTTGGCACTCGCCAGTTCTGCCACCCGGCTTTCGAGCGACTCGCTACACAGGGCAATCGAAGCGAGTGGGTTGTTGATTTCATGGGCAACGCCTGCAGCCAGGAAGCCGACGCTCGCCAGTTGCTCGCTCCGCACCACCTCTTTCGTACGCTGCTTGACCTGTTGATCCAGTTCGTCACGCGTCTGCTCAAAATGCCGCATCATGGCGTTCATAGCGACGGCAACCTCGCCAATTTCATCTCGTGAATCAACTGCGATTCGGTGCGAAAAGTTATCCGATGCCACTTTGCGCGCCCCTTCAGCCAAAAGCCTCAATGGTTTGGCAATCGTTTTACGAAAGGCCTGAATCGTAAGAACGAGCAGCACCAAAACAGAAACAAAAGTAGCCCAGGCAAGCGTGAGCGCCCAGCGGTACTGCGACTGAACCTTGCCGGAAAGATCGTGGAGACGGTTGTGCAAGTGATTGGGCAATTGAGCGGCCAGCGAACGAAGCTGTTCGATCTCTTCTTGAAGCGAATCGGTTTCACCGCCCAAGTCGTCCAAAAACAAATTGTCGTCAAGATTTTGTTCCGCGATGCGGTCAAGGATCGCATCGATCTCGGCAAGAGTCGCCCGCTCAGGCTCGTCGCCACTGATACGGGTAGAGTCGCGTCGTTGGTTTTGATTGAGACGTTCTCGATAATCGGCGATCGCCAAATTGAACTTATCGAACTCAATTCGATAACGGTCACGGAGCAACTTGAGATCAAAAGGGGCTTCGTCACTAGGGGCCGACTCGGCACGAAGGTATTCGATCAACTTGAAGCCAGAATCTTCCCGATCGATTTTGAGCGTCCGTTCGCGCGCTTGGCCCAGGACGACCCGCAGGTTGGCCACATGTTGGCTCAACTCATTGGCGAGCGGTAATTCGGTCGATCGGGCACTGAGCGACTTGGCCAAACCGCGGTAGGCGTAGATGCCGTACATGGCTGACAGAAAGAGCGCAAGCGTACTGACGGCCAACAGGCCGACGCCGATGCGTAGCTTCACGCGAATCGAGTGGTGAGAAAACACTCGTGCACCTCCTCCTTGCCATGAACTTGGGGCGATCCCTCCGTGGATTCACCTGAGCGAACAGCCTACCAGGGAACAGGAAACCGCCACAACGACAGTCTCCGGGGTGCTAGCAGTCGTCCCTTCGGCAAAGCATTCCTCGCCAGGATGGCGAGGCTATAGCCTCGCCGTCGTAGACCCGCCGAAGGAGGGGCAAGGAAAAGCTGTGGGATCGACTTCAATGCCGTACAACTTTTCGCATCATCCAGAGGCCCCAGACCGCTAGCACGACATTGCCGAGCCAAACCGTCACGGGCGGCACATCGCCACTTTTGGCGTTATCCACGCTCACGATCAAGAGCGGATAATAGACGAGCAAGATCGGCAGAAAACACATGAAAAAGCTCGCCAGGAACTCTCCCTTTTGACGAATCACGGACATCGGCACACCGACCATTACAAAGCAGAGGCAACTGAAAGCGGTGGCCCAGCGGCGGTAGGGCTCGACCGCCAAACGGCGTTGCCGGCGTTTGGCACCACGGATTGCATCTTCGATGGGCTTCCATTGCTCGGCAGAAACCCGCTCGAAGTCGCCCGTCATCATGGCCAGCGTCGATTCGGTAAGCTCTTGGCGATGCAGATTGGCAAGATGCTCATTGGTTGCTCGGGTCTCGGCTCCGATCTCTGAAAGGGCATAGTTCGATGCCGAACGGCTCCGCGACTTGTCACCCAAGAGTTGCTCGAAGCTGATTTCTTGGACTTGGTTTGAGGGAAGTGTGGCATCGACTTTGCCATAAATGTCGGCGTCCTTGAACGTAATGACCAGCTTACGCTCGTTGGGAAAAGAACGAATCTCCGCCTCGGCGGCAGAGCCGAACCAGTTTTCTTCGCCCTCTTTGCCAGCGATCGTCACGGCAGGTTGGATCAGCCGTTTTCCTTCGACTTGCCGAACGCTGATCTGCACGTCGCCCGCCCCGTAGCTGCGGTGGAGGCGAAGCTGGCCGTAGATTACCTCTTCGAGCGATTCGACAAAAACGCGTTGGACCCCTAACCGACCCCATGAGACAGCAAGATCATTGAGTGCGACCGCCCCCAGGCTGACCAGAAAGGCAAGCACAAAAGCGGGCCGAGCGAGTGCCCAGGGCGAGATGCCCATCGACTTCGCAGCGACCACTTCGTTCGAGGCCGACATGCGCCCGTAGACGCTGGTGGTGGCTAGGAGCATCGTCCCCGGCACGGCAAACTGCATCGCTTGGGGCAACAAGTAGGGGGTCATTCGCAAAAGTGGCCCCAAGCCAATGCCTTTGCTCACCGCCTCTTTGGCAACAAGGGCCAAGAAAATCAGCGCCGTCAGGCCAGCAAGCGTCAGCAGGAAGACCTGAAGCAACTCGGACAAAACGTAGCGGGTGAGGATTTTCACAGAGGCAAAAGGCTTGCTAACAGTATAGCTGCGAGAAACGATTAGGTCATCAACTGTAACAAGCAGAGCGAAATGCGGGAACGACAGTTCCGCCCCGTACTGCTGCTGGGGTGCAGCCTGCCCTTTGCACGAGGTCCTGTTTTTTCGAGTAGAAAGTAGAAGTGGTAGCATGAATTGACAGCGTGTGGAGGGAACCGTAAAGCTTTGGGATCAAGGGCCCGAACCGTTGCTCCAGCTAGCAGCCGACCACCTCAGCCAAACCGAAGACCTGGGCCGCTTCTGAAAACGATGCTACCGGAGGGTCCAACCCCCATGCGGTCCTACCCAACCGCCGCCTGATACAATGCAAAGTGCCAGGTGCGGATGTAGGAACGGTGAATAGCGGGACGGCTTAGTGGCTGGTAAGATGGTCCTTTCCCCGCCGGGATGGCCAGGCTATAGGGCCGTCCGTAACTCTCGATAAACGCTCCTTCTTACCCCTACCAGCATGTCCTCTACGCACAAGATTGCCGTCATCGCCGGTGATGGAATTGGTCCCGAAGTTGTCGGCGCCTCGCTCGAAGTCCTTGCCGCAGCAGCCCCTGCTTGCGGGCTCCAGTACGAGACGACCGATTTTCCGTTCTCCGCGAGCCATTTTCTTGAGACGGGCCATATCCTGAGCGAGGACGATATTCAGGTACTCCGCACGTTCGATGCGATTCTTCTGGGTGCCGTTGGCGGCCTGCCAAACGATCCGCGACTGGCCGGTGGCGTGATCGAAAAAGGGATCTTGCTCAAACTTCGCTTTGAGCTGGACCAGTACATCAACTTGCGGCCCGTGCGGCTTTATCCGGGTATCGAAACGCCGCTCAAGGGAAAGACGAGCGAGCATATCGATTTTGTTTGTGTTCGAGAGAACACTGAGGACCTGTACTGTGGCGTGGGGGGCTTCGTCCGCAAGGGAACACCGCACGAGATCGCCAGCCAAACGATGATCGCCACACGGTTTGGCGTCGAGCGGTGCATTCGCTACGCCTTTGAGCTTGCCAAGACGCGCGAACGAAAGCACCTGACATTGGTTCACAAGACGAACGTCCTGACCTTTGCCGGCGAGACTTGGTTTCGAGCGTTCCAAGAAGTCGCAGAGGAGTACCCCGAGATTGAAACCGCTTATCACCATGTCGATGCTTGCTGCATGTTCCTCGTGAGCAAGCCCGAGGTGTACGACGTGGTGGTGGTGCCCAATATGTTTGGCGATATTATTACAGACCTTGGTGCGGCGATCGCGGGTGGCATGGGCATTGCCAGTAGTGGCAACCTCAACCCGGAGGGGGCGGCCCCCAGCATGTTTGAGCCGGTCCACGGGTCGGCCCCCGACATCGCGGGGCAGAACCTTGCGAATCCGATCGCGACGATCGACTCGCTCGGTCTTCTTCTGCGTGAGACCGGTCGGATTGCTGAAAACGACGACGCCATCCAGTGTGGCGAACAGATCGACAAAGCGGTCCAGCGCGTCACGCCCCGATTTGAAGGCAAGCACCTTGACCGAAGCGGTTTTGGAACCGACGAGATCGGCAGAATGGTGATCGAAGCTCTGTAACGATTGAATCGCTAGAGGGAACTTGTGGGAGGCGTCTCCCACAAGCAATGTTTCCCCATGGCTCTGCCTCACCTTGAATTGCTGCCGCTATCAGGCCAAGATGGCGGACGAATCTGGTGAATTGCCTCCCTCCTTCTAACCCACTGGTACTTGCCAACCATGTTTCGTGGACTGACTCGCGGCGGATTATCAACGTTTCTTATTCTGGTTCTTTCGGTCATTGTCCTTAATTTGACAACCGCTTCGGTCGCTGTGGCTCAAGAGCCAACGCTTGCCGAGTTGGCCGCCGGTGTCGAAGAAGCAAAACTTGCCGGGCACAACGCATGGATGCTCACTTGTTCTGCCTTGGTGCTCTTCATGATCGTGCCGGGGCTTGCGATGTTCTACGGCGGCTTGGTTCGCCGGAAGAACGTGCTAAGTGTGCTCATGCAGTGTCTCTTTCTGATGGGAATGATGACGGTCGTTTGGGCGCTGTACGGCTACAGCCTTGCGTTCGGTGGCAACGGCGACGGTGAAAATCTCTACCTCGGGAACTGGGAATATGTCTTTATGGAGAACGTCGCCCGATCGTGGGACACGGAGGCAGGCACCGCGATTGAGCCAATGGAGGGTGCCATTCCGCGACTTACGCACATGGTTTTCCAAGGGATGTTCTTTATCATTACGCCGGCTCTAATTTGTGGGGCGTTTGCAGAACGGATGAAGTTCTCTTCGATGGCGATTTTTTCGTTACTCTGGGGAACCTTCGTTTATTGTCCCCTCTGTCACTGGGTGTGGGACGGGGGCATTCTGGCTTATGGCGGTGAAAACTCTTGGGGAGGCGGAGCGCTCGACTTTGCCGGTGGAACGGTCGTTCATATTAGTTCGGGTGTCTCGGCCCTAGTTTGTGCGATGGTGCTCGGTCGTCGCCGCGGCTTTGGCACGGAAGACATGCGCCCGCATAATCTCACCTACACGGCGATTGGCGCCGGCATGTTGTGGTTCGGCTGGTTCGGGTTCAACGCCGGCAGCGAACTTGCGGCCGATCACCTCACGAGTAGCGCGTTTGTCACCACCCACTTCGCGGCGGCGGCTGGGGCCGTCGCTTGGGCTCTCTACGAAATGCTTATGCGGGGCAAACCGAGTGTGCTTGGTGCGGCGTCAGGAGCCGTCGCCGGATTGGTTTGTATCACACCGGCTGCCGGGTTTGTGAACCCGATGCCAGCGCTGTTGATGGGTGCCATTGCTGGGGTTCTCTGTGCGATGGCCTGTAGCATGAAATCCAAATTGGGTTACGACGATGCCCTGGATGCTTTTGGTATCCATGGCGTTGGCGGCACCTTGGGGGCCATCCTGACAGGGGTCTTCGCGACGCGCGCCTGTTGGGATATCGCCGAGGGAGAACCGCTTGGCTGGCTAGGCGACAAAATCTCCTATGGCGAGTCGGTCATGAATGGCCAGCTTTGTGCGATCGGCGTAACTTGGCTCTTTAGCATTGGGATGACTTACATTCTGCTGAAAGTTATCGACGTAACGATCGGCCTGCGGACCTCGCAAGAGAACGAGCAGCTTGGCCTCGACCTGACGGACCACGAAGAAGAGGGCTATTTGCTGTAGAGGCAGTGTCAAAGGCGAGCCGGGTGCCGTAAGGCCTCGGAGGGGGGGGCTACCCATTTTCTATCCGAACGGCCGAACGCCCGCCCGATCGCCATAAAGCCCGCCCGCTCGCCATAAAGATAGCGACACCCTTAATTTGCGACGCCCTCGCCATAAAACGGTGAGCCAGCGTATACTGGAAAGGTCCTGTTTCCCTAGTAATGCTAGCCGACTAGTAATTTAGCCAACCAACCGCCTTGTTCATTGGCCCCGTCTTTTCCCGTGAAGCGATCACCGCACCGAGGCGGCCTTCGTTTTTTGTTGCCCGTGTCCTGTTGGTGGCGGTGTTGCTTGGTCTCGCGCTCACGGCTTGGCAGGTGATTGTCGGCACGGGAACGCTCGACGGTCCGGGAGAGTTGGCTCGGTTCGGAGCCTCGGTTTTTTCGTTGCTTGCGCCGCTGGTGCTGACGATCGCCATTCTTTTCTCGGCCTTGCTCTCCGCGGCAGCCGTTTCCCAGGAGAAAAGTCGGGGGACACTCGTCTTGCTTCTACTAACGGATTTACGGAATAGCGAGTTGGTGCTTGGCCGATTGCTGGCGAGTTTGATGACCGTCTTGGTTTCGACACTGGCGGTGGCTCCCTTCTTTTTCGCAATCAGTCTGCTTGGCGGAATTCAGGCGGCACAAATTGGACGGGTGATGGCCGTCACGATCGCCAGTTCGCTTGCAGCAGGAAGTCTTGGTTCGACGCTCGCCCTGTGGCGTGAAAAAACCTTTCAAGCCCTCGCCCTCACTTCGCTCAGCCTTGTGCTATGGCTGGCTGCCGGAGAAGTGGTTGCCACCGGCGCGTTGGGAAACCCAATAGGGGGTGTCGATGCGGAAACGGCTGCGACCTACATCAGCCCCTGGCGGGCTCTTGCCGCCGCGACGAGGCCCCAGCTTGGCCCCGGCCCTTCGATTGTACCGAACACAAAAACCACGGCGATTCTCCAAGCTCACCTTAATCCCGTTACCGGGTTTCTCCTCCAATCGGCCGTTTTGGTTGCCGTGCTGAATGGTTTGGCGATCGGACTTGTGCGTGTTTGGAACCCGTCCCGTGAGGCCCGCCCGGCAACCGCGCGGGACAAAATGGCCTCCGAGACAACCGAAGATCGCGTCTCCGCTACCGAGGTGGGACGCGCACGGGGTCAAGAAATGGCCGTCCATCGCTCAGGGGGCAAGGCCCGTGAAGTATGGGATAATCCCATCCTCTGGCGAGAGGTTCGCACTTGGGCTTATGGCAGGAAGGTTTTGGTGGTGAAGGGAGCCTACCTGCTGATCTTTGCGCTGCTTGCCCTAGCAACGGTACGAGCGGCCGACGAGCCCGTTCGGAGCCGCGATCCTGTCCCCTCGGCTGCCGCGCCGATGGCCCCTTTGCTGGTTGTCAGTTTGGTGCTTATCAACGCACTGTCGGTCACTTCGCTTACCGGAGAGCGCGACGGCAAATCGCTTGATCTCCTGCTAACCACCGACCTCTCACCACGAGAGCTGATTTTTGGCAAGCTGGGCGGTGCGTTTTGGAACTCACGCGAAATGGTCCTGTTGCCGCTCGCGTTGGTGGCTTACCTCGCCTGGACCGGTGCCCTCACGTCGTGGCAATTTTTTCTACTAGCGTTTGGTATGGTAGTCCTCAATTTCTTTGCCGCCGTGCTGGGGCTTCATGCGGCGATGATGTACGTTAGCAGCCGAAAAGCAATTGGGACGAGTGTCGGAACCTTGCTGTTTTTGTTCCTCGGCGTTTCGACTTGTATGAGGATGATGCTGGCACTAAGCGATACGTTCGATGGACAGTTGGCGTCGTTTCTTGGCTTTATCGTGGGAGGTGGTGTCGCACTGTTTGCGGTGCTCGGTTGGCGGAACCCTTCGACGGCGATGGGTATCGCTTCGATCTCCGCACCCTTCGTCACGTTTTTTGCCATTACCAGCTTCTTGGTGGGCGACTACAGCCCCGCTGCGATTGCGACCGTACTAACCTTTGGGTTCGCCTCTGCCGCGATGTTAGTTCCTGCTTTGTCGGAGTTCGACATAGCGACCGGCTCTAGTCCAACAAAGGAGTAAGAAATACGCGATTCGCTTTACGGGCCCTGCCCTAATCGCGATTCTCCTCATCATGCTTTTGCTCCATCACCTGCCGGAAATTTTTGCGATGCTCTTCCTGATCGGAGCATCCGGTTTCTTTTCTTGCAGCGAGGCGGCCTTCTTTTCGCTGTCGCGGTCCGAACGGACCGCGATGAAAATCGGCACAGCCCCCGAACGGGCGGTCGTGACCATGTTGCAGCGGCCTGAGCGCTTGCTCACGGCCATTCTTTTCTGGAATTTGACGATCAACATGGCGTACTTTGCCCTGGCATCGATCGTTTCGCTACGCTTGGGACGTGAAGAGGCTGCCGCAGGAGAGGCCACGTGGTTGCCGCAAGCGTTTGCTCTTGAAGCTCTTCTTGCGATTATCCTCCTTAGCGAACTGGCTCCAAAGAATGTAGCCGTTCTCAAACCGCGTCGCCTGTCCTGCTTGTTGGCATTGCCACTTCGTGCCGCAACACGTGCACTGGATCCCGTTCTACCATGGTTCCAAGCCGTGAGCCGTGTTTCTGCTCGCCTCCTGTTGCCGCAACTGGAGCCAGAGCCTTACCTAGAAATCGATGACCTCGAGCGGGCTATCGAGATTGGCGCTACAGGAACGTTGGATGACGAAAAATTGCTTCATCAAGAACGGCTTGTTCTGCAACGCATTATTGACTTGTCAAACGCCCGTGTCGAAGAGCTCATGCAGCCGCGGAGGCGTTGTACGGTGCTCCCTCCCCCTTTAGCGATCGTCGACTTGCCCAAGAGCGTGGCAGGAGATTACGTTCTGATAACGGAAAACGAGAGCGATCAGATTCTCTCTGCCTTGCCGACCGAATTGCTGGCGCTCGCTCCGGAGAACCACTTGGAACGTCGTGCGGAGCCGGTGGCTTATGTTCCCTGGTGTGCCACTGCTGCGAGCGCCCTTGACCTGCTTCGCACGGAGCGACGGCATGTAGCGGCAGTTATCAATGAAATCGGCGAGACGATTGGCATCGTCACGCTCGAACGATTACTCGACGCGGTTCTCAGAGATGCTACTCGGGTTGATCCCGCCGATGCGCATGCACCTGTGCTCCGGCCCCGAGGAGCGGGCACTTGGGAAGCGTCGGCAGCGACACCGCTTCGGCGTCTTGTGAAACGGCTCCGCCGACAAGCGTGTGAAGCAGGAGGCGAAGCACTGGCTCGTATCCCTGTAGCGACACTCGAAGAACTCAATTCTGCCCGGAGTGTCACGCTCGGAGGATTGCTACAAGAGCTCCTCAAGCGTCCGCTTATCAAAGGGGACCGTGTTTTTCATGCAGGCCTGTTCTGGACCGTTATGACAGGCCCCGCTACAGAGGAAGAAGCCGCTCAGAGCGACGAACCGATTCTTGTTTGTATTACCGTCTCGGAAGAAAATAGTCCGCATGAAGCGCCCCCATCGAACCCGCCAGGGGAGGCTCCGTAAAAATGCTCTTTACCATCCTCCTGTTTTTTGTGGGAGTCGCTCTCAGCGCGTTCTTTAGCGGCTCGGAGACTGGCTTCTATCGTGTGCCTCGCGTTCGGTTGGTGATCGACGGCGTTGCCGGCAGCCGGATTGCCCGAGGGCTATTATGGGCATCGAACAACCCGACCGCCTTTGTTGCCACGGCTCTGGTTGGCAATAATTTGGCCAACTATCTCACTTCGCTTGCGGTGGTGATTGCTGCTGGGTACTGGCTCCCCGGTGGCGGGTTGGCAGCGGAACTGATCCCGCCCCTGCTCCTTGCACCGTTTGTCTTCATCTATGGCGAGCTGCTACCCAAACAAGCATTCCTTGACGCACCCTATCGGTTACTAAAAGTCGCCGCACCGGCGATGGCGGTGGCTGCGGTGGTGCTTCTGCCAATCAGCGGCGTGCTTTGGCTTATTAGCCGAATGATTAGCCGGTTGACAGGTGCCTCGAAGGAACCCTTGCGAATGACTCTCCGGCGACGTGAACTGACCGACGTTTTGTCGGAAGGGCACGAAGTCGGGTTGCTGGCTCCGGCACAACGAGATTTGGCCTTCGCCACCTTTGCCTTAGGCGGGAAACCAATCCGCGACTTCATGATTCCGTTAGGTCGTCAACCACGTCTTCCTGCTAACATCAGCCGCGAAGCTGTCTTGGCAACCGCCCGGAAGCGGAAGCAGGATGCCCTGCCGATTGCTAAGGGAAAGGGCAAGGGAAAATCGTTCGGCTGCCTGAGAGCCTCGCGGTGTGTCCTCATAGCACCCGGTGATCCGTTGCCGATCGAACCGCTCCCGATCTTCGAGGAAGGCACTCCCTTTCTCGACGTCATTACACAGATGGAATCGAATGCCGAGCCTTTGGCTGCCATCCACGGCCCGAACGACCGCGTTCTAGGATTCGTTCGCCTAGCAAGACTTCAGCAGGCGCTTTGGAAGCAAAGCTCAACATGAGTAACTCAGCGTGAGTAACCAAGTGACTTGACGACGGAGAGCATCTCTTCGTAATTGATAAACCGGCGACGGTGCTGCGCTTTGTAGCTATCGATGGCGGTGGCAAGCTCTGCCGCTTCGGGAGAGAGTCCTTGATGGCTATTCGTAAATTGCCGCCGTTCGCGAGCCGCGGAGTTTCCGGCTGGTGCCTCACCTCGCCGATCAACAAAACGCCCCGGCACGGCAATAGGGGTCCTGGCAGTTTCAGTACCGTAGTCGGTGCTGTAGAGGGCTTCAGCCATAATGAACTCCTGTTTGCGACAAAAAGAGGATCGAATCCAACGTCTGTGGAAAGAGTAGCTCTTTTTTTCAATGGAGGTCGGCTTCGTCGGGCAGATTTATCCCCCAGAGCGGTTAACGATAGGAAAGCTGTTCCGGGAGTGCGGATTGCATCGGTTAGTTTTCGGTCGTTTGGCGTGCTTTCTTGTTGTGCTGGCGGACTGAGGATCGAATTTCCTCGTCGAGAAAGGCCCGTTTATGGATGCCGAGCGGTTCCCAGCTTCCTTCGCTCCAGAGGTAAGCCGCCTCGACAGGGCGCGGGCCGGGTTGGGTGCGGAGGAACTCGAGCAGGGCGGTGTAGTAAGATCGGCGTAGCCCGATCATCACGTCCGACCGCCAAGGGTTGCGAGGCGGGCTAACCGTTCCTTCCCACGGTTCGGCAGCAGCTCGCTCAGGGGAGGAGATTCCCCATTTTTCCGGAGCGCCGCCGAGACCGATCTCGGAGAAATGGAGGGGCGTCTCTTTCGGCACGGGCGAACCGTACTTTTTCATCGCGGCAAGAAATCGCTCGCAATCAGCGCTGAACTGCTGGGCTGTCGGAGGCAAGCTGAAGGGGGAGTAGTCCGAGAAGCCGATGAAATCAAGCTTTTCGATAAGCTGCCGCATTTCGGTCCGTTCGGCTTCCGTCGGTTCGTACTCGCCGGTAACGCCGCTATGGTTCAGACTGATCCCGACCGACAAGGGCCTTCCAGCCAATTCACGGCGAATTTTTTTCGTTAGTTGTCGATAGGAGTCGGCATGGGCAAATGCGCTGCGCCCCATTTCGCCACCTAAAGAGAAATGGATCGTCGTTCCTTTATCCGTCGTTTTTTGCAAGGCTTCAAGACAAGAATCAATCAGGACCGATTCATAGGAAAAACCCTGGTACTTTTCGCGCGGATCAAAGTCGTAAAGATTACGCCACTCCGTTACCTCGCCGGCAGGATCGAAGTGTGGCAAGATGGCAATTTCCATCCCTTGGCGGGCCGCCACGGCAAACGCGGCTTGTAAGCGGGCCTGGTATTCTCCGAGCAACGCTTTGTCGAGCGGCTCATAATTATTCAGATCGGTCCATGAGTCGTACCGAGACTTCATCAAACCAAGCTCGAAGGGACGTAGCTCGGGCGTCAGTCGGCACTGGATTGTGACGACAAACAGCACCCGTTTGTCCCCCAACGCGGCGATACGCTCAACAACCGCCGGCGCTTCTTCGAGCGATTTTCGGTCGTAAATTAGAACAGCGGAGCTTAAGGGGACCGACTGCGCAGAAAGGCTTTGCGTCAGCATAGCGCACGCAAACGCTAAGCAGAGGATCGGCGCGTGTCGTTTACTCTGTCGGCCTGCCATAGCTGATCTCCACACGTGAGATTTGGATTTCTTCCGCTCCCTGTGGAACGGATAATCGGAGAAAATGAGTGTCCAAAGGCATTCTCTCCGTTGATAGTAACAGAGGCCTGAGATAACCATAGTCTCCTGCCACGGCAGCGGAAGTTTGACGATCGATCGGAAGTGGTACAAAAGTCTTTCCGTCTTCAGAAATAGCTATTTCGAGCGTCGAGGTATCTTTCTTCGCAAAAGCCCACACTCGCACACAGCGAACCGTCTCTGGCAGGCGGTAGGTGATTTGTGCCCCCCCGCCAAGAGCTTGCCGATGAATATCCTCTTGCACACGGCGAGCTTTGCCACAGCGTGATTCGACGGGGCCGCTGGAAGAATCGATCCGACTGAGATCGGCCATCTCGTCAGCAAGCAGCCGGGCAGCGTAGCGGACGGGCCCGATCGGTTGGGAAGCAGAGGAGCGGCCCGCTTCATTCTTTGCTATGACCCGATAGTAGTAGTCGGTCCCTGGCTCAGCCGATTCGTCACTGAAGAGGGGCCTATACTGCGTAGCAACATCGCTCAGGTTGCTGGCAAGCGTTTTCCAAGGGCCAGCCGAGTTGGTCGCCCGCTCTAAATCGTAGCCCTGCGCACCGGCAGCGCCTTGCCAACTGAGATTGCCCACTTCGTCTGGGGGCAACATTTTTGGCGTGCTAAGGGAGGGCAGGGGGGGCGTTTCCAAACCTCGAATCCGGAAAGCGGCGTCGCGCAACATCCCGATCACTCGGCGTTCATTGTATTCATCGCCCTCCGGAAAGCCGGGCCAATGATAGGCCTTAAAGACATTTCCTCCGGACGGCTCGTCGTGCCAATAAAATCCCCCTTCGCGCCGGTGGTAGCGAAGGCTCCAGTGCAACGCACCCGAGACGCCGTGTTCAATCACAGCGTCAAACACTCGTTGTGCCTCGTCGGGCGGCAGGAAACCTAACTCGCCTACAAAGTAGGCCTTCTTTCCCCCAACCAATTTCACCGCCTCAACAACGCTCTCCGCATTATTGTTGCCTACGTTCGGATAATGGTGTGTCGTAACGATATCAATGTTCGGGTCCTCGAGCGAAGCAATCGGAATGCCGTGCAGCGCGTTGCCGTCGATAACCAAATGATTGGGGGCAAGCCGCTTGATGAGGGCGCTCGCGCGGCGAGTCCACTCGGGAGGCGAATCAAGCTCGTTGCCGGTCTCCCAGGCGAAGACCGCCGGATCGTCCCGATAGCGAACGCCCGTGAGCGTATTCCGCCGGTTGAGCACGTGCTCGACTGTTTTCGCATAGTCGGCAAACAATTCCGCATCGGTCCAAAAAGCCCCTTTCGGTTTTCCTCGAAAGGCTTCGTACTGGTGAATCCCCCCCCACCAATGCCAGTTATCGACCAAGGGAATAATAACCCGAATGCCCTCTTCACTGGCGACCTTTAGTACAAGATCGAGCGCCTCGAATGCCCGTTCGTTGAATTCGCCCGGCGCGAAGACATGAACATTCTCACCCATGTCGCCGCCGTCACGACGGACGCTAATCACATAGCTTCGCGCGACCGTACCGCCCATTTGTCGTACCGACGCCAGCGCATCACGCACCTCGTACTCGTTCGGCCAACGCCAAGGGCTCTTGCCGAGGAAGGTAAACGCGTCTTCCAGGTTGTGTAGATTAGGGATATTCCACGAAATAAACCGACAAAGTTGATCCCCATCGTAGAGTTTGCCCCCACGCTCTGTAATAAAGTGCTCAAGCTTCTGCGGTTCCTGCGCTGCCGAAAAGGTGGTGGAAGCAAGAACAAGGGCCAGGGAGAAAGCGAATCGCATGGTGTCCGTCCTATTCGGCAAGTTTTTTAACCACGGACCACTCGGAAAAAAGGATGTTTTTTCATCCGTGCTATCCGCGAAGTCGGCGGCCCTTTCTACGAAGTGGTATTGGTCTGGCCCTCGGGCATTTGTGGATAATCTTCCAGGCGATCGTACCAGTTCCACTTCAAGAAGAGCGAGCAGACGAGGACAGCCCCCACGGCGATGGAGAGCGATTGGTAATCTTGTAAGACCAAATAAATGCCCGTTACGGTCAAGCCGGTTTGCCAAGCGATTACTACAGCCACATTGAGCAAGTCGCGGCCCATGGCTCGGTTAGCAACGAGATCGGGATAACGCTCCGCCAATCGATTATGAACAGGCCCCCAAAAACCCCACGGACGCACCTTGAGATAAAATTGATTGAGCACTTCTTCGTCGTCCGGCGGAGTTAGCAGCGTGCCCAAGAGACAACCTACGAGCGCCAAGCCGAGGATCGTCGGGAAGGCGTAGATAACCGCCATGTCAGGATAGAACCAGGGCACAATAGCAGCGCTGATGATGCCTGCCATCATCCCCCAGAAGAAACCGTAACTATTGAACCGCCACCAGTGCCATTTGAGCAGGTTCGACGCGGTGTACCCGCCGTACAGAGCAGAGACAATCCACTTCACAAGGTCGTTCAGAGATTCCACGACAAAGCCCAAGGAGACGCCAATCACCACCACGATGATCGAAACGGCATAGCTCATGTGGACATAGGTTTTCTCATCGGCATTCGGATTGAGATAGCGCTTGTAGATGTCGTTTACAACGTAAGCCGGAGCGGCATTCACCGTAGCCGCATAGGTGGACATAAACGCTGCCAGAAGGGCTGAAATGAGCAGTCCCAGCAATCCTGCGGGGATGAGTTGGCTAAGCGCAAGGGGGAGTATCCGCTCAAAATCGACGGCGTCGCCCATGGCATTAAGATCATCGGAAAGGAACGCTAGTGCTAAAACAGCCAGCCCCGTGATGAGCAAGTAGCGAGGAACGAGAAGCACAAGGCTGACGAAGCCGCTCATGTAGGCCGCTTCGCGGGGCGTACGAGCCGATAGGACACGCTGCATATCGTAGTTGGGAGCAGGGCCCGCCATGCTCTGCAAGCTTCCTTTGAAGAGCATCGTGATGAAAAAGATCGTAAACAACTCCCAACCATCATCGACAATTTTTTGATTGGCCGCATCCATCAAGCCAGACCAATCGAGATCCAATTTCCATCCGAACCACAGATCGTTCCAACCGTGAGGGACAAGCGTCTCGATCATCTCAGGAGAAACTTGTTGCATCGCAAGCACGCCGACCCAAATGCAGGCGATCGTCATAATGACGAATTGCAAAACCTCTGTGAAAACAACACTAAGCATGCCACCCTTCACGACATAGAGCGTCGTGATGGCCGTGATGATCAGGCCGTAAAGATTGGCGTTGGTTGTCGGATCAGCAGCCAGTTCCCACGGCAGGAAAGTTGCCGAAAATTTGCCGATGCCGATGAAACCGTAGGCGAGAAATCCGATGACGTTAATCAGCGCAAAGATAACGACGATCATGTGCGCTAGCTGGGATCCACGGCTATCCCCAAACCGGAAGCGAATCCACTCGGCCCCCGTCATAACGCCTGAGCGTCGGAGCCAGAGCGATAGGTAGATCATCATGAAAATCTGGTTGAAGACAGGCCACAACCAGGGGATCCACGCACTCTTCAGACCGTAGACGTACAGCAGATAGACCATCCACATGGTACCGCTGATGTCGAACATGCCTGAAGCATTCGACAAACCGAGAAAGTACCAAGGGATTTTGTTCCCGCCTAGAAAATAGTTACTGATGCTCTTCGACGCTTGGCGGGAAATCCAGAAGCCGATGCCTACCGTGAGGATCAGATAGACGATCAGGATGACCTGATCGATCCGAGAGAAGTTTTCCATATCTTACTAACACGTCTCCGAACTGCTGGGTGCTTCGATCTTTTCCGACCGCTGGAGATTTCCAAATGAGTTTTCGGAGGGGCTCCTATTCCATCACTGCAAGAGATGAAACATGGGCCTGATAAACCCCAAGGGCTTAGAAAACGGCCGAGTTGGATTTGGTGAAGTCAATCAACTCGTCGATCTTTGTGTAGCAGACACAAGTGCAAGTGTCGGCCGCTCCATAGTAGATGGCCAACCGTCCGGTCCCCTCGTCGTGCAATGCGGCACAGGGGAAAAAAACGTTGGGCACATGGCCACTAATTTCGTACTCGGCGTCGGGGGTCAAAAGGTGTTGGTTCGTTCGGTAAAGAACGCGCCACGGTTCGTCGAGGTCGAGCAGAGCGGCTCCCATGCTGTAGACAAAACCGTTGCAAGTATCCATCACACCGTGGTAGATCATGAGCCAGCCGTCAGGCGTCTCGATCGGAATCGGCCCGGCGCCAATTTTGGTTCGCTGCCACCATTGCCCCAAGTGATCGCCCCCCTTACGCATTACGAGGCGATGACAACCCCAATGGATCATGTCCGGGCTTTGGCTCAGATAGATATCGCCAAACGGAGTATGGCCATTGTCACTCGGCCGGCTCAACATGCAGAACTTGCCGTCGATTTTCCTAGGGAACAAAACCCCGTTGCGATTGAACGGAAGGAAGGCGTTCTCCATTTGCTCGAAAGAACAGAAGTCCTTTGTACGAGCCAAGCTAATCGTCGGGCCATTGTTTCCGCCACACCAGGAGACGTAGTACCAATCTTCGATCTTGACGACACGTGGGTCGTAGGCGTAATCGCTTGGATCGGTCTCTCGGTTACTAAAAACAACAGGCTTGGGCTCAATCTGCCAATCCAGCGCGTCGTCACTCCAGCCGACGTGAAGGTGGGGGAAACGTGTGTGGTCTTCGGTGCGGAAGACACCGGCGTAGCCATCTCCGAAGGGGACGACTGCGCTGTTGTAAATCCCTTGAATGCCTGGCATTGGCTTGCGACCAATGATCGGGTTACCCCGGTGCCGCCAAACGACCTCTTTGCTATCAACGGGTCGGTCTTGCCATGGGAAACTCGCCCGGACCGAAGTGCCCGATAAGCCCTGTTTGGCTTTCGGGGTGCCCGATTTTGGGGCGCCCGGCTTGGGGGCGACTGTACGGCTAGCAGCTTCTGCGGCGGGACCGAGAGGATTCATGCAGGATTCCAAATCAAGATATTCTTTAGGCAATTGGGCAACTTTGGGAACAAGCTTACCCTGAGAAGACTTAACTATAATCAGCCGCGAGTTTTAGTTCAAGTGTTTTATCAGGCTTTTTATCACCAACACCAGCGCCCTACGGCTTCCCCAGACGGCAAAATCCCCCAGGCAAAACAACGGCAGGCCTACCTGCATGGCCGTTGATGCCATTCTGCCTGTAAGATGGCACCTATGGATCAACCACGAGTTCCCCGCCTGAAGGATGTCGCTGAGGCAGCCAATGTTTCAATCAGCGCCGCGTCAAAGATTTTGCGAGGCGATGTCGCTCGCTTTAGCAAGGAGACATGCGATCGCGTCACCGAGGTATCCCAACGCCTCGGCTGGCGGCGCAATTTGCTCGTTAGTGGTATTCAGACGGGCCGGACGAAAACGGTGGGCGTGATGATTCCTCCCTACGACTCGTTTTGGGTCAATGTCTTATCAGGCATTCACAGTCGGTTGGCTGAGGCGGATTACCTGCCGATTACCATTTGGCAAGGTGACCTCGACCACATGCCCCACTTCGAGGCAGACGAACAAGAGGGAGCCCGACAAATCAATCGTCTGCTCGATCGTCGTGTGGATGCCATTATCATGTGGCCCGCTTTTGGTGTGGCCTATTACGACCATATCTCCGATCTCGCGCAGAAGAATGTTCCTCTGGTCTTGATCGACCACCTACCAGAAAAACCCTTCTGCGATACCGTTGTTACCAACGAAACGCTAGCGGCAAAGATGGTTGCCAAGCATTTGCTTGATCTGGGACATCGCCGAATCGCCTGTATTTCGAGTCGTGAGAGTAAGTCACAGACCTGGGCGATCGAACGTCGGCAAGAGTTTGAGCAGGCGATTGCTGCCAACCCTGAAGCGAAGATCGGGAGCTGGCAGCTCAACCGGGATGGGACGAATGGATCACAGGTCGCCATGCAACTTCTGACATCGGAGCTGAAGCCGACAGCCGTTTTTGCCGTGACCGACCACGAAGCCCTTTTCCTTTACGAAGCGGCCATTCTTCTGGGGCTTTCTATCCCGCAAGATTTGTCCATTGTTGGGTTTTCCGATCTGGATTTCGCCGCGGGACTCTCCCCCCCCTTATCAACCGTCCGCCAAAGGCCACGAGAAATCGGGGTACGGGCGGCGACACTGGTACTCGACCGACTCGAAGGCCGACTCACCAATTCGGGGTATGAAAAGGCGATGATCGAAGGCGATCTGGTCCTCCGCAACTCGACAGGGCCCGTTTCGGACTAACAGCCCGCTGAAAACACTTTCACCCCCTTTGATGGCTGGTGGAAATGTTCACTGAAAGGCACCTTTTGTCCGTCACACCCTTCAAGTTTCCATGTGTTCTCAAAGTACTGGACTAACCAGGGGCGGTGTGCCTGTAACGGAAAATCCGGATTTTCCTTCGTTCAAGTACTTGACTTGATTGCTCAAGTGCTTTATCATGCATTTTGTAGTCGCAACAAGGCTTTTTCATTCGTTAAAAGATAGCGGCTTCATTACGATGGAAGTCTCTTTACTACACTACTTTTCTTGTTTTCCTGTCTCCCAGAGGTGCCTCATGAAGATGTACAGGCGGTTGGTAGCTGGCTTAGCGGTCGGCTTGGTTAGTGTGGCTTGTGGTACAACGCAGGCTGCGGTAATGCTTGTTAATGATTTCGACAGTGATCTCGAATCCTGGCGTTTTGACTTTGGTCCTGCCGGGGCGATTAGTTACGATGCGACTGAGGGCTCGCCCGGCAATGCGACTGGTGCCGCGCGGCTTGACATGACCTTTGTTTCCGGCTCCCCCAGCGGCAATGCCTTCACGGGCGATGTGTTTTTCCCCGAGATCGACTTGTCGGGCTACGATACTCTTGAGTTCGACGTGTTGGTCGCTCCTGGATCGGCAGTGGATGGCTCTGGTAATAATGGCTTCTTGGAATTTGTCACGCGAGAAACCGGTGGCTACAACTTTGTCTCGGTGTTCGGGACAAATCTTGCACCAGCCGCAGGTTGGCAGACTTTCTCGGTACCCACGTCTGCCATGCTCGCCACTCGCGCTTTCACTTTGCAACTTTTTGGTGAAGCTGCCGGCGACGTCACGTTGTTTTTGGATAACATCCGTTTAACGGCCATTCCAGAGCCAAGCACTGCTCTGATTACCTTCACCGTGTTGGCAGCCTGTTGTGCTCCCATGCGGCGTTGTAGCTAGTTGAAGAAGGGTTTTGGGAGAGAGATGCCCGCATGTGTGGCGAACGATTCGCCGCACATGGGGGCTCCCCCAACCCAACGCTACTGATGCTGTTATCTCCATGGCTGACTTTTTTCGTCGAATACAAATATTTCCAACTCGATCCCTCATTTCGTAACAGGAGCCCTTTGATGTTTGCCTTTTGCGCTGCAACAAAGAAATCAAGCGTTCTCACTTGGATTTTACCGCTTGCCTTGCTGGGCATGATGGTACCTCACGCCAATGCACAGTTGCTCTACTCGTTTGAGACGGGGCTCGATAACTGGGTCGCCCAAGGGGGTGCCGATTCGGATTACATTAGCCACGCCCAATCGACCGTCGGAGCGACCGATGGCACCATGGCTATGGCCATTGAAACGGGGACCGGCTTCGGACGGGACGTTGTCGTCGATGAAACGAGCCTCGCCGGTGGGCCGCTCTACGATATCTTCAACACGATTTCTGCCGATCCTTCGCTTTACACCTTTGACTTTGATGTCACTTTTACCGCGGACAGTTGGGCGAACCTCCAGGCTCCAGGCAGCTACTTCCAGCTCAATGTCTTTTCCAACAGCGATAGCCTGCAGGGGTTTCAAGAATCGTTTGGGGTGGCCAACGGAAATCCTGGTGTAGCTAGCAGCTTTACGGCCAGCATGCCCGCTTCGCAATTGTCGCTTGTTCCCAACTCCGCCTTCTATCAAGTCGGTTTTGGCTCGAACGGTAACCAGCTTGATGGCCTTGGTGGCGAAGGGGTTCGCTACTTCATCGACAATGTTCGCTTTAGTCCGGTTCCTCAGTTCCAAGAAGAGTTGCTCTTCTCTTGGGAGACACCTGACAACCCTGCCACCCCTGCGGTCAATGAGCAGCTTGAAGGTTGGACCGACGGATTCACAGGACAAGCCTATCAGCACACTCGCACCATCACGACCGACGGAGCGACCGAAGGAAGCTCAGCCATGCAGGTCGCTTCGCCCCAGAGTGGTTTTGCCTGGGCAAGCGAGTTCTCTCTCGACAGTGGAGTCGATCCATCGGCCCAACCACAAATCGATAGCCTCATCAGCAGCTTCAACTCGGCGGATACGATCGCTTTTGATGTGACCTTCCCTGCCGACATGTTTCCCAACGTTCCAAGTTTCCTCAGCCTCTTCCTCAGCGTGAGCGATCAGGCGGGCACCTTCTATCAGTCGCCAGCCAAACAGGCTGGCAATCCGATAAGCCAAGCGGGCGACACGATCACGATTGAAGTTCCTCTTTCCGAACTAACGGCTGGCGGGTTGAACCTGGCGGATGATGGACTTGTGGATGGCACCTTCTTCCGAATCGCCTTGGCGACCAACTCGGACGATGCCAACTTCTTTTCGATCGACAATTTCCGTCTGCTGACCGCAATAACGGGCCTCAGCGGGGACTACAACAACGATGGCACGGTCGATGCCGCTGACTACACCGTTTGGCGTGACAACGAAGGTGCCGTAGCAGGCACGCTTCTGAACGACACGGATGGCGGAGTCATCGGAGCGGCTCAGTACGCCACTTGGGTCAACAATTTCGGTGCCACCTCGTCCACCTCGGTTGCTATCCCCGAGCCGGCGGCTGGTTTGATGCTGTTGATCGGCTTGGCTTCGGTGGCTTTGAACCGGAAACGTTGATCCGGCGTAGAAAGAATCCGTGACGCGTTTCGACACCCGTTTGTCCAACCGTAAACAAGGACTGTACCAACAAAAGTGAACATGAATTCCCTAACTACCCATCATCGCAAGGACGCCCTCCACAAGGGGTTTACCCTGGTCGAGCTTTTGGTCGTGATCGCCATTATTGGCATCTTGGTGGCCATGCTCTTGCCAGCGGTTCAGGCCGCACGCGAGTCGGCCCGAAGGGCCTCTTGTGTGAGCAACATGAAAAACCTCGCCCTGGCGTTGCACAACTACCATGACACGCATGGCCAGTTCCCTGCGGCGGCAGAGTTTCCTGATGATAGAAATTGGAATCCCTTGACAGACACATCGCTCTTTCAAACCTGGGCCATCCAAACGCTTCCCTTTATTGAAGAGCAGGCCCTTCAAGACCTGTTTGTTATCAACGCCACCAGTCGTGTGAGGGACGATCCGACAGGCACGACGAACGCCATTGCCCGCGCGACGAACATCCAAGTGATGCTTTGCCCTAGTGACAGCGAAAACACGGTGCAGTTCGTAGGGAGTGGCGGTAGCTGGGCACGTACCAACTATGGCCTCAATGCGATGCAGTACTGGCCTAACGCTTGGTGGAGAGATGTTAGGCAAGTCACAGGGAACGATGCGAGTTTCGATTTCCAGATCGGTATCGCGGGCTTCAGCGACGGAGAGACCAACCAAGCGCTCTCGATGCGACAGATCACCGATGGTACATCGAAGACCATTTTACTTGCCGAAATGCGGGCCGGTGTTGGGCCCAGCGATCGACGTGGTGTCTGGGCGATGGGGATGTGTGGCTCTAGCTTTCATTGCCGCCATGCTGGTTACCCGCCGAACGATTGCGGGGATACGAACGACGACGTCTTTGGTGTGCAAGACATCATTGATGAGGTCGGTTTCGCGTCGCTTAGCGTCCAGTGCATGGCGCCTGATCCAGGTACCAATGAAAGTGGTCAGTCCGTCGTACGAAGCATGCACCCGGGCGGCGTTAACGCAGCCTTGGCCGATGCGAGTGTCCGATTCATTGGCGATTTCGTCGAGACCGGCGATTTTAGTGTAGCGGGGAAAATCACCGTTGATCAAACCACCCCCGATCAATTCCTCACTTGGCAACGACTCAACATCTCGCGCGACGCTTACCCTGTTTCGGAGTACTAAAATCTTGAACGTAGGAAGAGACAGGACTTTGTCCTTTGGGCAAAGCCGACCGTTTACCCCAGCTTTGTTGTGCGTGTCTTTTTTACTAGGAGTGGCCGGGTGTAGCAATGAGCCGTTCGACATCGTTACCGTCAGTGGGACGGTGATGTATGAGGATGGTTCGCCCATACCCAGCGATGACTACCGGCTAAAATTTGTGCCACAGATTGAGTCGCCCGATGGAAAGGCTTATCCACGCGTAGCGACGGCGATGATTGGTGCCGACGGTTCTTTTAGCAAAACGACAACCCATAAGTACGGCGACGGCCTCGCCTATGGCAAGCACCTTGTCTACCTAAAGATAGGCAAGGGGCCGGACGGCAAGCCGCTTGTCCCGGCGGAGTACCTTAGCTCCAAGACAACGCCCCTGGAGATCGACGTTTCCCAAAGTCGCCAATTAGAGATTCGTGTTCCCAAGCCCTGACCAACGTTGTGTGAAATAGAACCGCAAAAGCAAGCACAAAAAACAGATGAGAGAAAAGAACCTTTAATCCGCATTTATAAACGCGGATTAAAGGGAGCGAAAAAGAACATTTGCGTTTAGAATAAGTGTGTGTGTTCATTAGCGGTTTTTTTTCTTCCTTGGACTCTACCTAAGACGCCCCCACTTATGAAATACGCCGCTCTTTTGATTTTTGTGCTTGCGGTCACTGTGCCGGCGAATGCTGGCACGACGGCTTACGAACCAGGGTACGATCCGGGGGTAGGGTTCAACCTTGTCTCTTGGTGGAACTTTGGCGGGGGGGGGAATTCGGTCTGGGAGAACGCGGTCCAAGAGGTTTACGACGCGGGCTTCGACGAAGTTTCTATCAGCCCCGTCCGCTTCATCAACACGGCCACCGGCTCCATAGCCACCAGCTCCGGACGTGGGCCCGAGCTGGCCCATATCGCGGCGGGCATCGTCCGTGCAAAGTCGCTTGGAATGCGAGTGACGGTGAATCCTTTTGTCGAACCCGAAAACTTTACTTTCTGGAGGGGGGATTACGATCCGACGCCCGGCTCAAGCCAGTCGAACACGTTCTGGAGCGATTACGAGCAGTACCTTGTGGATGTTGCCGAAGTGGCTCAGGCCAATGGGGCCGATGCGATGAACATCGGTACGGAACTCAAAGACCTTACCCAGAACTCTGGTAACAACGCCGATTGGACTTCAGTCATTTCCGCCGTCGATGCCGAGTTCACCGGTTCGCTTGGCTACGCCGCCAATTGGGACAACTACTCCAACGGCAACCTCACTTCGACGATCTGGGATAACCCGGCGATCGACTATTTGGGAATTGATGCTTACTTCCGTAACACCGTGACCAACGCCCAAGCCGACGCCTCGGGCTCGGACCCGAACGAAACCTTCATTGAGCAGGTGGAGCAAGGTTGGAACGATCGTCTCGATAACGAAATTTTGCCTTTTGCCGCCGCTCGTCAGTCGGGCACGGGACTACCGGTCGTCTTTTCGGAAGTAGGCTACCTACCTTACAATCGGACGGCAGCGACCCCGCAAAGCTCTAGCGGTTCCGTCGATTCGGACGAACAGGTGATGGCGTTCAAGGGGCTCATGCGGGCCCTTGATGGTCGGGCGGATGCTCTCTCCGCCGTGCATATTTGGCAATGGGGCATGCCGGGTTCATCGGGAAGCCTTTGGAACATTGACACCGATTTGCCCGCCGACCAGCCGAACAACTTGGCAGCCGGGCAGTGGCTCTCGTCGTTCGTTTCTGGGCCGGTCCTCAGTGGCGATTACAACAACGATGGCATCGTGGACACCGCCGACTACACCGTTTGGCGCGACAACCTTGGCGCCGCCCCAGGGACCTTGCCCAACGATCCGGATGGAGGTGTCATTGGCGCGGCACAATACAACACATGGCGTGATCGGTTCGGATTGACTTTTGCAACGTCCCTGTCTCAAACGGTGCCTGAACCCCATGCCTTGCTGTTGCTTGCCTTCAGCCTGGCTGCCGTTAGCGCAGCTCCGTCTCGGCGGTAGGCTGTGCGAGGCGTCCTAAGAGCTGGCGTGAGGCGACATGGCTAGCGTCGGCTTCCAAGGCCCGGCGGGCGCTTGTGATGGCCTGCTGAGGCTGTCCGCACGCCGCCTCAGCTTCGGCGAGCCGGTAGAGCATGTCGGCACTCGTCTCTCCCTTGGCCGCAGCGAGACGGAGATTCTCAGTCGCTTCTTGTGGACGGCCGATGGCTAGGTAAGATTCTCCGGCTAGCGCCAAAGCGCCGGCCGGCTCTTCGCCCGGAGTGTAGCAGTCGAGCAAGTGATGGAGCGTGGTCAGGCAACGGTGGTGGTCGCCTCGCGCCCGGTGCAGGAGGGCAACATCGGCAAGCAATACTCGATCGTTCGGCGCATAGCGGAGCGCTTGCTGTAAGTCGGCCAAAGCGCGGTCGGCTTCCCCTTGGCGTTCTAAAGCATGGCCGCGTAGGGCCCAAGCGGCTGCGGACCGCGCATCGAGCCCAATGGCTTGTTGGCCCCAGGCGATGGCCTGCTCGGTTTGCCCCGTCTGGAGCCGCATCTCGCCAGCACGGATGGCCGCTCGGGCATCCGTCGGTTCGTAACGACAGGCGGCCTCGGCATGGACGATTGCCTCGTCACGGTGGCCCCGTTGCCACAGCGCTTCGGCCAATTGGCTTCGGGTGTCGGCATCTTCGGGCGAGGCCTCGGCCGCCTTGCGAAGCCATGCTTCGGCTTCGTTGAGCTCGCCCAACTCCAGAGCCGAGACGCCACGCCGCCACATTTGTCGCGTATGGGCCACCGACTCGGGCGTTGGCCCCCTTTTACGCATCAAGGCACACCCGGGGAGACTACTGACTAGCAGGACTCCAATCATCAGCGCCCGCCAAACGAGCCACGGCTCGCTAGCTAGCAGAAGACGACGATTGATGCGAATCGACAAGAATCGGATCCGAAGACAATTGGAGCGTGGACGAGGGTGGCAAGACAGTAGTCCTCTGGGCCCCCCAAGGCAACGCCGACCAGTTGCGGTAAACTGGGCAAATAGCCTCAGGCTGATAGCTGATAGCTAAAAGCTGACCGCCCTTTACCCCGTGAGCTAGCAAGTGTTTTCGGTATACGACAAGTCGGGCCTCCACCTCGCCTACCCAGAAAATTGGACTCTCGAAGAGACGCTGGCCACCACGGCTGGGGGGGAGGAGCCAGCGGTCCAATTGACGGTCAGCAGCCCGAACACGGCTTTTTGGACGCTAGCAATTTTCGAGGGGCAGCACGACTTGTCGGGCATTGTCGAGCAAGTCATCGGTGCGTTGCTAGCGGAGTACCCTGACCTGGAGCAGTCGCCTGTTACGGAGACCATCGCAGGGCAATCGCTCGTGGGGCAAGAGGTCAATTTTATTTGCCTTGACCTAACGAACACGGCTCAAGTACGTGCGTGCCATCATGGCGACACGACCTTGCTACTTTTCTCGCAATCGGAAGACCGTGAACTTGAAACCGTGGGCCCCGTCTTGCAGGCGATGACGATGAGCCTGCTGAGTGAACGCTCAAAATAATTTCGGCGTGAGCCGTGTCGTCCCGACCACGGCGCGCTGCAAAGAAAAAACGCCGCGATCGAGACGGCACGGCTCACCCCCTACGACTTCATCGAGCGCCGTAGCAACCAATCGCCCAGCCGAGGGCTGATTTGCGAGAGGATAAACAACAGTCGTGCCTTGCGGGGGACGATCAACTCCGCTTGCCGCCGTTCACACGCCCGGAGAATCTGTGCAGCCAGCTCTTCGGGGTCGATCGCTTTGACCTTGGCACCACCGCCCGGCTTACGAGCCGATTCGGGTAAGTTTTTGGCCTTCTCATCGTAGCGCTGGCCAGCGTCGTCTCGGGCAAGCGGGCCGGGGCAAACGAGCAACGTATGCAAGCCATCAGGGCCGAGTTCCAAACGCAACTGTTGAGCGAGAGCCGCAACCGGGTGTTTGCTTGCCGGGTACGCTCCTAGCAGCGCAGGGGCGACACGACTTGCCAAGGAACCGATCAAAACAAAATGCCCTTGCCTTGCAGCAAGGTGGGGGGCAGCCGCAGCAGCGAGTTCCACAGCGGCCAAGAAGTTGATGGCGAGCAACTCCTCAAAGTCGCTGCGAGGCGTTTCAACAATCCGGCCACGAGTTGACCGGCCAGCAGCGTGGCAGAGGAAATCAATCGGGCTCGTGGCGCTCGCTTCGAGGACAACGCGTTCCGCTTCGCCAGGAGTGGCCAAGTCCGCCACTAGGGTTCCTATCTCAGCGGTTCCTATCTCAGCGGAAGGGCTACGGTCGCCCAGCAAGGCTTTCGCTGCTGCTAGGCGGCCTTCATCACGAGCGACGAGCGTCACCCTCATGCCGTGTGTCAAGCAGGCGTCAGCGATCGCCAGGCCCAGACCTGCAGAACCTCCCGTCACGAGAGCGTGCTTATCGGCCCAAGGGCTCTGTGGTTTCTCCAAAATGGGTTGTTCCTCCATAATGGCGAGCTTATCTCAGGCAACCCAAAATAACCACGCCCGTCAGAAAAATCGGTGTTACCGCTCCCAACCGCTAGGGTAAGGTGTTTTATGGTTGCTTCCCGTCCAATCGTGCCTCGTGGTAGCCGCAGAAAGGCAATCTACCCTTCACGGGCAGCGGTTTTCGTGCAAGGCTTACCTATTCCCGCCGGGTGACTCCTTCTCCTGAGCCTGCCCACCCCTCTCCCTATCAAAATAACGGCAAAAACGTATGACCTCCCAACTGCTGCCGCAGCTTGAAGACTGCCCGGATACGACGCTTGGGTCGGTTTCCTGCAATTCCCCTTCCGATAGCCCTTTTTCTGAAGATGGCCCCCGTATGCCCACCTCTGCCGAAATCAACGGACGCGCCCGGACCAAAATCGTCGCCACCGTCGGCCCCGCTTGTTCAAGCCCCGAAATGCTCCGCGGACTCGCCCAGGCAGGGGTCGATGTCTTTCGACTGAACATGGCACACGGCTCGATCGAAGCTCAGCAGAAAAATGTCGATGAAATTCGGCAAATTAGCGAAGAGCTAAATCAACCAATCGCGATTCTTGTTGACTTGGCAGGCCCCAAAATTCGTCTCGGCGAAATCGAAAACGATCAGATTTTTTGTAAAACGGATGAAGAGTTTTTCTTCGTCATAGGAGACCAAGCGGAGAACCCCAACGAGTTCACCAGTACCTACAAACCGCTCGTACGAGAATTGTCCGTGGGAGACAATGTCATGCTTGCCGATGGCACGGTTAGCATGGTGGTTGTAGAAAAGATGTCCGACCGAGTTCGCGCAAAAGTTGTCCAGCAAGGCATCGTGCGTAGTCGTCAGGGGATCAATCTTCCGGGTGTCAAACTGAGCGCCCCGGCGATTAGCATGACCGACCATCAGCACGCGGAGTGGGCCGCTAAGGCAGGGGTCGATTTTGTGAGTTTAAGTTTCGTCCGCAAGCCGGACGAAGTGAATGCTTTGAAAGACATTTTGCTTTCCAACGGCTCCGAGGCTCTGGTAATCGCCAAAATTGAAAAGCGAGAAGCGCTGGATTGCCTAGACCAAATCGTCGCCGCTGCGGATGGTATTATGGTGGCCCGCGGTGACTTGGGTGTCGAGATCGATGTCGCTGAGATGCCGATGGAGCAAAAACGGATCATCAGCACATGCCATCGACATGAGAAGCCGGTCATCATCGCCACGCAAATGCTCGACAGCATGCACGATGCACTCCGCCCGAAGCGGGCGGGAGTGACCGACGTAGCCAATGCGATTCTCGACGGCGGCGATGCTTGTATGCTTTCCGGCGAAACGGCCATTGGTAAGTACCCGCTGGAAACGGTGCAAATGATGAACCGCATCGCCTTGGCAACGGAAAGGAGCGTGGCCGATCGTCCGCCGCGTGACGCAGATGCTGTTCCGGTAGGACAGCACCTTCATGCCGTGACCCGCGCTGTTGTCCATGGTGCCGGAAGCATGGCCCATGCCTTACGGGCGAAGCTCGTGGTGGTGGCCAGTCATTCGGGCCGCACCGCTTTGGGGCTCTCACAGCAACGCAATTTTGTGCCAGCAATTGGCGTGAGTAGCTGCGAATCGACTCTTCGGAAAATGTGTCTCTACTGGGGCGTTACCCCGCTCCGCGGTGCCCCGGCAAGCGACACAACCCAACTCATTCAGTTCATGGACCGATGGTCACGCGAGAA